>CAZSKV010000108.1:0-7669 GCA_964607495.1 uncultured candidatus Brocadiaceae bacterium | reverse complement strand
GATCGCGCGCGCCGCAGACGAAGGGCGTCGGGAACAGACGCTTGTCGACGTGGAACTCCTCGTCGGCCGGCGTCAGCACCTCGCTCTCGTCGATCGCGTCGACCTCGAGTGCCTCGAGGATCTGCGCCTCGACGAAGTGCCCGATCCGGACCTTGGCCATCACCGGGATCGACACCGCGGCCTGGATCTCGCGGATCATCCGCGGGTCGGACATCCGCGCGACGCCACCCTGCTTGCGGATGTCGCTCGGGACGCGTTCGAGCGCCATCACGGCGACGGCGCCGGCCTCCTCGGCGATCCGCGCCTGCTCGGCCGTGGTCACGTCCATGATCACGCCGCCCTTGAGCTGCTCGCAGAAGCCGATCTTGGCGCGGCGCTCTTCGGCCGTGAAACCTGGGATTTCGGAATAGTCGGGAACTGCTTTCACCATCGGAGCACCGATCAGAGGAAGAGAGGCGAGGGGGAAGGGGAGATGCCAGAGAGACACTCGCGCGCGCACGCGGCGAGCACGCGGATGCCGGCCTCGGTCGCTGCGCAATCGGTGCGTGCGAGCGAGAGCCGGAATGCGGACTGCGGGCGGTCGAGGGGATCGAAGAGGCGGCCTGGCGTGACCAGCACGCCGCGGCTCGCCGCGAGCTCCGCGAAGCGCTGGGCGTCGAGACGGGCCGGCAGCTCGAGCCAGAACACGAATCCGCCCTCGGGCTGCGTCCACTGCGCACCCGCCGGCATGTGCGCGCTCAGGGCCTTTTGCGCCGCCGCATGGCGCCGGCCAAGCTCCTGCCGCAGTTCGACCAGGTAGCGATCCACCGCGCCGGTCGCGACGAAGTCGGCCAGCGCCGCCTGCAGCAGAGAGCTGGTCTCGAGGTCGCAGAGGCGCTTGAGCGCGGCGACTCCGGCCAGCAGCTCGTGGCTGCCGCTGAGCCAGCCGATCCGCACGCCGGGAAAGAGGCCCTTCGAGAACGAGCGCGCGGTGATGGTCAGCCGGCGTGGGTCGAGCGAGCGCAGGCTCGGCAGCGGCTTGTCCGGCCGCAGATCGCGCTGGAACTCGTCCTCGAGCACCGGCACCCGGGTCCTGGCCACGATCTGCATCAACGCCTCGCGCTGCGCGAGATCGAGCGTGCGCCCGGTCGGATTGTGCAGCGTGGGCATCACGTAGAGCAGGCGTGCGCGCGGCAGCACGCGTTGCAGCTCCTGCAGGTCGAGGCCACGTTCGTCCTGGTTGACCGGCAGCAGCTGCAGGCTCTGCGCGCGCAGCAACGAGATCAGGTGGTGGTAGGTCGGGACCGGCACCGCGACGGCGTCGCCCGGCGAGGCGACCGCGCGCAGCACGAGGTCGAGTCCCTGCTGCGCGCCGCTCGTGACCAGGATCTCGCTGACCTCGGTGCCCGGATCCGAACGCGCGCACAGCAGCTGACGCAGGCGCGGCAGTCCCTCGGCGGGCCCGTAGGCGAGCAGCTCGGCGCCATGCTCGCGCAGCACGCGCTCGAGCGAACTCTGGAACTCGGCGACTGGAAAGAGCGCGTGGTCCGGGGCGAGCGGCGCGAAGTTCGCAACGCAGCGGCTGCCCTCGGGCAGCGCGGGCATCGGCGCCTGCACGCGGCGCAGCGCCGCGGCGGCCGGCCCCGAGAGCGGCGAGGCGCGATCCGCGCGTTCGGTGCTCGCGCGCACGATCGTGCCGCGGCCGACGGTCGCTTCGATCAGGCCCTGGCGGCGCAGCCGCTGGTAGGCCGCGTGCGCGGTCGCGCGCGTGACTCCGGTCGCCTCCGCCACGGTCCGGATCGGCGGCAGGCGCTCGCCGACCCGCAACCGCCCAGCCTGGATCGCCGCCGCGAAGTGCGCGGCGATCTGCTCGGCAGGTGGCTGGGCTGTGCCCCTCTGCAGCAGCGGCAGGTCGGCGGTCATGGCCTGCGGATCATGCCAGCCAATTTGTTTCGGTCAAGCGGGACAATTTGTCCGAGACGAGTGACGCGCGGGCAGGGTCACAGAAGCGTTACAGCGCCCGATCCCCACCACCGCACCAAGCGAGGGACAATCCTGCGCTCTCCACAACCCTCCCCAGGCTTCCGATGCGACCCACCGACTTCTTCGCACCTCTCGCCCTGTCCGCCCTGCTCTGCCCACTGACTGCGCAAGGCTCGCTGATCGTGCCGGCCGGCGCAGCCACGGCGGATGGCGCCTCGGCCGACCAGGAGCCCTTCGGCTACGACCAGGCCCGTCACGTCCAGTACGTCCACGCCAACCTCGTGGCCGGCATGCCGCTGAACACCCTGGTCAAGGAGCTGCAGTACCGGCGCGACGGCGCGGCCCCGAATCCGACCTTCACCCGGGCTCGCGGCACCACGAAGGTCAAGCCTGTCTGGCAGATCCGCCTCGGCAACGTGCTCGGCACCGTCAACGTGATGCAGCCGCCGAGCGAGTTCCCGGGTGTGGCCGATCCGAATTGGACCGTGGTGTTCACGCCGAAGCAGGTCGACTTCCCCGACCTGAACCTGGTCGGAGGCGGCGGCCCGCAGAACTTCGACATCAAGTTCCTGTTCGACGTGCCCTGGCAATGGAAGGGGCCGACCCTCGGCATCGAGCACTACGTGGCAGAGACGAACAACGCGGCCTACGTCTACATCGCCGACGCCGCCGCGGCTCCGCCGAGCAGTGGTTCGGCCGACCTGATCACGCCGCAGAGCCTCGGCTGCCCGAAGAACCAGAATCGCGCCTACGGCGCCTCCGCCAGCCCGGGGCAGGGGGACCTCGTGTTCACCCTCTTCGGCGCTCCTGCCACCGCGGGGGCCTTTGCCTGTCTTGGCGCGAGCAGCACGCAATGGGGTTCGCTGCCCTTGCCCTTCGACTTGACCGCGTCGCTCGCCCTGCCGGGTTGCTTCGTCTACTGCGACCTGGTGGTCGCGATCCCGCGGCCGACCAACGGCAGCGGCAGTTCCGAACTGCGGGCCCCGATTCCGGCCGATGCCGGCCTCGCCGGTGGGACGGTCTTCGGCCAGTGGGTCGTGCAGGACAGCCGGGTGAATCCGGCGGTGAACCTGGCCACCTCCGACGGCCTGAAGTTCACGCTGGGCGGCGGCCTCGGCCCGCAGACCTCGGTCGTTTCGGCCATCGCCAACCTGGCCGGCGGCCGGTCCGGCTTCGTGCAGCCGGGCCGCGGGCTGGTGTTCACGCTGGTCTGGTGAAAGCTGCCGGGACCTGACCCGGATCCGGGGGAGGTGCTAGGCTCTGGGCCTCGAACTCCCAACCGGAGACCCAACCATGCCCCGACTCCTGCCGAGCATCCTCGTGCTCGTGGCCTGTGCGCCGCTGGTCCCCGCGCAGATCACCAACACCCAGGTCGTCCCACCCAGCTACACCAACCTCGAGGCCAACAGCCTCGACCGCGAGCCGTTCGGCTACGACCAGATCCGCTCCGTCCAGTACATCGACCGCACGCTGCTGAGCGGCATCCCGGCGAACACGCTGCTGAAGGAGATCGCATACCGGCGCGACGGCGGCCTGACCGGCGTGCCGACGATGACGCGGACGCGCGTGCTGCCGCCGAACTGGCAGATCCGCCTCGGCAAGTTCAGCGGCAACTACGCCACGGTGTCGCCCAGCTTCCCTGCCGTCAGCGACGTCAACTACACGGTCGTCTACGCGGCGAAGCCGACGAGCTTCCCGAACCTGACCCTCGTGAATGGCGGCGGGCCGCAGAACTTCGACCTGAAGTTCCCGCTCGACCTGCCTTGGCAGTTCTCGAGCCCGGGGATCGCGATCGATCACTACTGCTACGAGACGACGAACGTCGGCACCTACGCCTACTACGTCGACACGATCGATCCGAACGGCAATGCCGGCCACGCCGGGCTGATCACGCCGCAGAGCGTGGGCTGCCCGCTGAACCAGAATCGCGCCGCCGGCCAGTCGACCAACCCCGGCACCGGGGATCTGGTCCTCTCGCTCTTCGGCGCGCAAGGCGGCAAGGCCGCGATCGCCTGCATCGGTGCCTCGGCGACGCAGTGGGGCAGCATCGCGCTGCCCTTCGATCTCGGTGTGCTCGGCCTGGCTGGCTGCAAGGTCTACACCGACCTCACGGTGCAGGTGGTGCTGACCAGTGCGAGCTCGGGCACGGCCGAACTGCGCGTTCCGGTGCCCGCCAATGCCTTCCTCGCCGGCGCAACCGTCTACGGGCAGTGGCTCGTGCAGGACAACCGCGTGAATCCGAACTTCCCGTACGCGACCTCGGATGGCATCGCGTTCAAGCTCGGGGATGCGGTGCCGGTGGCGATGAGCGTCAACACCGGCCAGGGGCAGATCGCCAACGGCGGCACGGGCTTCGTCGTCGTCGGCCACGGGCACGTCGTCCGCTTCGGCTGGTGACATCGGCGGCTTGTTGCAAGGCTGAACACGGGCTGCGCCCGTGTCCGATATCCCACCACCGAGGATGCAGCTGGTGGGGAAGAACTCGACGATCGGATGGCTCTTGGGCATCTGCCTGGCTGGCTGCGTGCCACAGCCGGAGTCCGACGCCTCGGCCCCGGAACCCCTGGCGCCGATCGCCTGCGAGAACGACTGGGTCCGCACCCAGACCACCGGGCTCCTGCAACCAGCACCGGCGCCAGGCGGGGCCGCGCCACGCCAGGAGCTGCAGAACCCGCGGCTCGCGATCGCGATCTCCCACGACGCGCGGCTGATCCTGGGCAGCGCCCTCGATGGCATCCCGGTCACGTGGCACGCCGACACCGACCGGGGCGCGGTCGAGCGCGTGCTCGGCAACCAGGTCGTCTGTGCGCTGATCACGCGCCCGGTTTCGACCCTGGAGGTGCAGGCCGGCACGCAGGAGAGCGTGCTCGGCTGGTACGTGCTCGCGGTCGTCGTGCATCCCGCGAATCCGGTGCGCTCGCTGAGCGCGGCCGAGGTGCGCGACCTGATGTCGGGGCGGAACCGCTCGTGGCAGCCGCTCGGGGGCAGCGCCGATCCGGTGCAGGTCGTCGCCCCTGCGCCGGGGGCGCTGGCCGACCTGATGGCATCGATCGCGTTTCCGGGCGATCGGTTCGCGACCTCGAGCAGCAGCCGGGCACTGGTCAGCGATCGGCTCGCGGCCGTGCGCAGCGAGCCGGGAGCGGTCACGATGGTCGATCTGGCGACCCTGCCGCGCGACCTTCCGACCCTGGCGATCGCCACCGTGCCGCCGAGCCCGCGCGCGGCCGAGCAGCGGCGCTATCCCTTCGGCTGCGGGCTGCGGCTCGTCTGGAGGCTCGCGACCGACGACCTGCAGCGCTTCCGGTCCGGACTCGAGGCACCGGAGACGCAGCAGCGCCTCGCTCTGCGCCTGCTCAGAAACTGATGCCGCCGCCGAACATCCAGCCCTTGAACTCGATCTCGGCGCTGTAGCTCTGGCCGTCGGCCCGCCCATCGACATCGATGCTGATCCAGCGGTAACCGGCGAAGATCTCGAAGCGTTTGGTCGGCTTGATCCTGGCCAGGAACTCGGCATCGAGCACCGTCCCGTCCGCGTCGCCGAAGTCGCCGGTGATCCCACCCACGTCGAGCGTGACGCCGAGCGGTCCGAGGTCGACCGAGGCCTGGGCATAGAGCAGGGGCAACGGCGCCTGCACGTCGAGTTGATCGTACGCGGCCGGTCCGCTGACCGAACGCACGGACATGTTCATGTCGAAGTAGTCGACCCCGAGTCCGGGCGCGAAGTGGAAGGGCCCGATGTCGATCAGGTTGAACATCGCCGCAGCCTTCACGTTCGTGAACTCGAGCTCGGTCGCCACCTGCGTGCCCGCCACGATGTTGCCGAAGCTCTGGGTCAGCGTCCCCGTGCCCGTCTGGCTGTACTGGAACCCGCCCGCCGTGAGGCTGACCGGGCCGAAACCGAGGTCCACGCGCGCATAAGGCGAACCCGAGGCCTCGTCGAGGCCGAGCTCGTCCTCGACGTCGATCTTGATCGTGTCGAGGTTGACACCACCCACGCTCGGGGCGAGGGCGACATCACCCGAGACCGCCATCTCGGTGTAGCCGGCATAGGCCTTTACGTACGGCGCCGTGCAGGCGGAGAGCAGGCTCAACAAGGCGACGGACAGCAGTTGGATGCGCGGTGTCATGCGTTCACCATCAGGGGGGGGTGGCGGCAACCTTAGCCGCGGAGTTCGTGATTCACGAGAGCCCTTCCGCGGTCAGGAATCCGAGGGCGCGCAGTTCTTCGAGCAGGTTCCGCCGCGACTTCGCGCCGTCGGCCGAGCCCCAGAGCTGCGCCATGCGCTCGGTCCAGCCCCTGGTCTCGGAGACGGGCTTGCCCTGGTACCCGCCGCGTTCCTGGTTCGTGCGCCTGGCCCAGGCGCGCATGCGCTCGTCCATGCCTGCCAAGACCGGGCCGGCGGCGGCGGGGTCATAGCTCTCCCAGTGGAGCACGCCTTCGAGCGGCATGCGCTCGCGCGGCAGGGGGTCGTCGGCCGCCTCGCCGAGCGTCATGCCGAACACGACGAAGACGTGCGACGGCAGCTGCAGCAGCGCCGCCAGGGCCCGCGGATGACTGCGGGCCGCGCCGATGCAGCAGCAGGCAAGGCCTTCCGCCTCCGCCCCGAGCTGCAGGTTCTGCGCGAACAGGCTCGCGTCGATCGTCGCCTGCACGAAGGCCTCGAGCGTGCCGATCTCCGGGGTGCTGGCGTGCATCCGGCACGCGGCGGCGATCCGATGGAAGTCGGCGCAGATCGCCACGAACACCGGCGCATCGCGCACATGGGCCTGGTCGGCGCAGAGCCCGGCGATCTCGCGGCGTTTCGCGGCATCGGTGACCACCACGACCGATGCTGCCTGGATGAAGCTCGAAGTCGCGGCATGGCGGGCCGTGTCCACCAACCAGGCGATCCGCGCCGCGGCGATCGGCGTCGGCGCATAGGCCCGGTGCGAGCGGTGCGCGCGCATCACCTCGGCCGGGGTGCGGCCACGATCGCGCAGAGCCGCGCGCGCAGCCTCGAGGTCGGCCGGGGTGTCGAGGTCCCGCAGCACCCAGGGGCTCTCGACCGGAACCGCCACGACTCGCGCCCTGTCCCGGTGGATCACCTCGCGCAGGTTCGCGGCGGCAGCCACCTCGGCGACCAGCGTCGCCTGGAAGCCGATCGGATGCCCGGGCCGGTCCGCGTGCAGCGGCAGCACGATCCGGTCGGGATGCCGCTGCATCGCCGCGAGCACGACCGCGACCACGGCCGCAGGCGCGAGCGCGAAGTCGACCGGGAACACGAGCAGGCCGTCGGCTCCGGCTGGTCGCGCCGCGATCCCGGCGCGCACGCTCTCGATCATCTCCAGGCCGGGGTCGACCTCGACCCACGGTACGGCGAGCGCGGGGGGCAAGCGGGCGGCACCCCGCGCGCGCACGCCCACGATGCTGCTGCAGCCGCCGGCGCGGGCCGCGGCGACGACACGCTCGATCGCCGTGGTGCCACCGAGATCGAGCAGCGCCTTGTCGGCGCCCATCCGGCGCCCTGCGCCGGCAGCCAGGACGATCGCATGCACGGCGCGGGCCATCAGTAGTTCAACCCGTTCTTGCGCAGGTGGATCCAGGGCCGTTCGGCGCCGCGGACCTCGCCGTCGACCGCTTCGCCACAGAAGAGCACGTGGTCGCCGATCGTGAGTTCGCTGCCGAGCCGGCAGACCAGATGCGCTGGACACTCGAGCAGGTAGGGCA
>CAZSKV010000107.1:0-5634 GCA_964607495.1 uncultured candidatus Brocadiaceae bacterium | reverse complement strand
ATGCCGAGCGAACGGCGCAGGTCGGTGCCGCTGGTCTCGAACTTGGAGACGCCGCGCGGGACGACGTCGATCTTGGCGACCGTGTCGGGCACGCGCTGCTCCATCAGGCGCCGGGTCTCCGGGCCAGGCACGAGCACGCGGTGCGCGCGCCGGAACACTTCGCAGAGCACGGGACCGTGCTGCTCGTCGAGCATCTTCTCGTGGAAGTCCTCGCCGCTGACCGAGACCACCCACTTCATGCGCAACCCGAGGATCGGCACGCCCATCCGGTAGGCATCGTGGGCGTGCACGAGATCGGGCTTGAAGCGGCCGATCGTGCCCTCGAGCGATTGCTTGAGTCCACCCTCCTCGGAGAGGCCGAACACTTCGCAGAGGTGGCCGCGGCGCATCAGCGCGTCGCGCCAGCGCCGGACCGTGCCCGAGCTGCCGAGGTGCAGGTGGCTGGGCGAGGGCGTGAGCAGCAGGACCTTCACGTCCCGCTTATCGGAAAGACGCGAGCTGCGACACCAGCCGGACGACCCGGCGCGGATCCACGGGGTTGGTCACAATGCCGCCGCGCTTGAACGCGGTGCCGACGATCGCGCCATCGCAATGGGGCCACAGGTCCGCGGCGCACTCGCTGCTCAGGCCCGAGCCCAGCCATACCGGGAACGACCCGACCGCCTGTTTGACCTCGCGCAGGAACGCAGCGTCGACCGCCTCTCCCGTGCGCCTGCCCGACACGATCATCACGGCGGCGCCGGAGCGCTCGGCGAGGTCCCTGGCCGTGGTTGCGACGTCGAGGGGTGCGAGGGGCACCGCGTGCTTGACGAAGACGTCCGCTGCGATCTGCACGCAAGAGCCGAGCTGCTTGCGCCAGGCGAGCACGCGCGCCGCCTCGCCGTCGATCACGCCCTGGTCCGTCAGGCACGCGCCCGTGAACACGTTGATGCGCACCCAGGTCGCGCCGGCGACGGCTGCAGCAGCGACCGCGGCCACGCCATCGTTGCGCAGGCAGTTGACGCCGACCGGCAGCCCGGTCGCACGCCGGATCTCGCGTGCCGCGACCGCGAGCGCGGCCGGCACGTCCGGCGGCACCGGATCCGCGGCCGTACCCTTGTGGAACGGCGCGTCGCCGAAGTTCTCGACGAAGATCCCATCCACGCCACCCGCGTGCAGGGCCGCCGCGTCGCGCAGGGCGTGCGCGAGGATCCTCTCGAATGGCTGCCCGCCGCGCGCCGACGACAGCAGTGGAGGCAGGTGGACGACGCCGAGGAGCGGCTTGGCCATGACCGCGGCCAGCATAGGGGGCTCGGCCTGGAGTCTCCGGCCGGCTCCGGCCGAAACAGCGCACATGTCCAGGCCGGGCCGCGCCGAACCAGGGGAACGCACTCCAGCAGCGACGCTGGCCCTCACCTTCGCAACCACCTGGTGCGGGTGGGCGGCGGGCCTCGCCTACTACGTCGGGTGGTCGGTGCTCGCCACGCGCGCTGGCTACGTGACCGATCTCGAGGCGTTGCGCGGCTGGTCGGCGCTCTACAGCTTCCTGGCCTGGCTGCTCGGGATAGTGCCACTCGCGCTCTGGCTGGACCCGGACCACCGGCTCGCGCGCTTCCCGGTGGCACCGCTCTTCGGGGCCGCCTGCGGCATGCTCCTGCTCTGGGTGCTGCTGCTGCCCGTGGCGGCGACGCCGCTGGCAACGCAGCAGCCGTTTTGCGTGCAGGCGGCGCTGACCGGCGCAATCGCCTGGGGAACGTTCTGCGGCCTGCGCGCGGCCCCTTGGCTGCGCTCGGCACCGCTGCTCTTCGCCGCGCCCTTCGTCCTGACCTGGATGTTCACGGTACTGGGCTGGCCCTTGCTCGAGCGCGCCGCACCCGGCCTCGCCTACCGGCTCGCGGACACGGCGACGCGCGGACGCCTCTTCGAGTCGGCGCTGCGCGGACTGCGCGTCGGCGACTCCCTCACGGAGTTGCGCGCGCGGCTGCCCGGCGAGTTCCAGGTGGAGCCACGCAACGCTTCGGGACGGCTCGCGAGCGGCGGCAGCTACCGGCTGGACTTCGCCGCCAGCCGGGCCCGGCGGGTCGAAATCCGCGACTGAGACCGCCGCGGGCCGGCGTAAGCTCTGCCTCGCGCACGTGCCACCCAGCACCCGGATCTATCTCGACCACGCCGCGACCACGCCGCCCCTGCCCGAGGTGGTCGAGGCGATGCAGCGCGCGCAGACGGAGGCCTTCGGCAATCCGTCGTCCGCCCATGGGTTCGGGCGGCGCCCCCACCAGTTGCTCGACGACGCGCGCGAGTTCGTGCGCGGTACGCTCTGCGCGGCCGAGGTCGTGTTCACCGGATCGGGCACCGAGGCCGACCTGCTCGGCGTGCTCGGCGCCGCGCTCGCGCGGCCGCGCGGCCGCGTGCTCTGTGGCGCCGCCGACCATCCGGCGGTGCTGCGCCAGCGCGAGCTGCTCGGCCGCCTGGGCTACGAGCTCGTGACCGTGCCGGTGCGCCCCGAGGGCGACCTCGACCCCGAGCGCCTCTTCGACCTGCTCGGCCACGACGTCCGCGTCGTGTCGATCCTGCACGGCCACAACGAGCTCGGCACGCTCGCCGATCTCGACCAGCTGGTCGACACGGTGCGGCACACGGCGCCGCAGGCGCATGTGCACGTCGACCTCGTGCAGAGCTACGGCAAGGTCCCATTCGATCTCGACGAGACCGGCGTCGACTCGGTCGCGGTCTCCGCGCACAAGCTGCATGGTCCGCGCGGTGTCGGCTTCCTCGCGCTCTCGAGCACCGCGCAGGTCCACCCCGTGATGCCCGGCGGCGGCCAGGAGCCCGGGTTCCGCGGCGGCACCGAGAACGTCGCCGGCGTGCACGGCCTGGCACTCGCGGCCGAGCAGGTGTTCTCGCAGCTGCGGGCCACGGCCGAGCACTGCGAAGCGCTCGCGGCGGCCTGTCTCGCCCGCGTGCAGCAGGTCCTGCCGGCGGCGACCCGCCTCGGCCACAGCACCCGCAGGCTGCCGCACATCCTGTCGCTGCGCCTGCCGGGCATCACGGGCTCGACGCTGCTCCTGCGCATGAGCGAGACGCACGGTGTCGCGTTCGCCACGGGCGCTGCCTGCCACGGCGAGCAGCAGAGCGAGAACCATGTGCACAAGGCGGTGGGCCTCGATGCGAGGGCCTCACGGGAGATCGTGCGCCTCTCGTTCTCGCGCCTGAACACCGCGGCGGAAGTCGAGGAGGCCGCAGGGCTCCTCGCCGGCGAGATCGGGACGCTGCTCGGGCTCGCCCCCCACCGCGCCGGGGTGTGAACGCGGGAACCGCCGCGGCGTCCGGCATCGGTCACCGGCCGGTAGGGTCTTCGCTACGATGGCTGCGGCCTGCCCGGTGCCGACCACCGGCAGGCCTCCGCCCATGAATGTGACCTCCAGCAGCTTCCGCTCTCGCGTCATGCATGCCGCATGCGTGGGGCATCTGCTGCTCTTGTCGGCGCAGGCGCAACCCGCGTGGATGAAGGCCAGGGTCCTGCAGGGTCACACCTACCACGCGACGGCCTACGACGTCGCCCGCGCGCGCGTCGTGCTCTTCGGGGGGGCCGGCACCAGCCGGCTTGCCGACACCTGGGAGTGGGACGGGAGCAACTGGACCCAGCTGCCACCGGGGATCAACCCGGGCACCGTCGTCATGGCCCACGACGTCGCGCGCCAGCGCCTCGTGCACTTCGATGGCAGCACCTGGCTCCACGGTCTGCTGACCCCGACGACCGCGCAGACCATCGGGACCGCCTGCTCCGGCAGCGCCATCCCCCCAGTCCTGGCCGGCAACGGCTCGTATCTGGGCAACCCCGCATTCGCGCTCGAGCTGATCGGCGCGCGCGCGGTTTCCGCCTGTGTGTTCGGCTGGTCGGCCGGCACGCAGAACCTGCCAATCCCGCCTTGCACGCTCTACCTGCAGAATCCGATCGTGCCCCTGCTCGCGCTCACCAACCAGGCAGGCTGGGCCGAGTCACCGAGCTTTCCGATCCCGCTCGACATCACGTTGCGCGGCGCCAGCTTCCATGCGCAGACCTTCGTCCCCGACCCGCAGGGACCGGTGCTCGGGTTGACGTTCAGCGCGGGGTTGCGGTTGGTGATCGGGGATTGAGCGGCTGCGGGGCGCAAGAAGCGCCGACAGCCCGCTACTTCGGCAAGGCGATCTTCTCCGCGAGCTCGAGCAGGGGCATCTGGCTCACGCGCATGCTGCTCATCGGATCGTCCAGGTTGGCGATCAACCAGACCACGCCTGAGAACGAGATCGCGAGCATCGACTGCACCCAGATGTTCTCGCGCCCCGCGAGCCCGAACTGGTAGCCGACGCCGGCCATCGCCAAGAACGTCAGGCCGGTCAGGCACCACCAGATCATCGGCGGGATGCGGTGCTGCAGGCCGATCGTCACCCGGTCGGAGTGCAGGTCGATGATCAGGTTCACCGAGGCAGTGAAGAGCGAAAGCAGGACCGGCGGCACGTCGCTGCGCACGGATTCGCGCACGATCCCCCAGAGACGCGCCTGCAGTTTCTCCGCGTTGCGGACCACCTCCAGGACTGCTGCGGGGTCCGGGGTGATGTTGGCGCGCTCCATGGTGTAGGTGCGCAGGATCTCCTTGGCCTGCAGGCGCAGGGGCTCCGGCAGGAAGTCGGCCCGCAGCCAGGCAGCTTCGATCGCGTCGGACTCGTCCATCACGAGTGTCTTGCGCTGCTCGTAGCGCGCCGCCGCGATGCTGAACGTGAACGCCAGCAGGAACGCGAGCAGTCCCAGGACGGAGCCGACCACGGAACCGATCGGACCCTCGCCCTTCTTGCTCTCCTCCGCCCGGCGGCGGCGATGCCTGGCCAGCACGAAACCGGCCTGGACTGCGCCGAACACGAACAACACGGAGACCAGGAACCAGAGCAGGAGCGACATGGGCCGGTTGGCAAGTGTGGATTGCGGGGAAGGAAGCCGCCCCCGCAACGCTCCGCAGATACCCACAATTGCTGCGGCTCCTCCGGCCACGTCGCAGCGGACCCGGCCTGGCTGCTAAGGTTTCCGTCCCGATGACCGCTGTCGATGCCACCCCCGCGATGGCGCAGTATCTCGCTGCGAAGCGCGCGCACCCGGACGCGCTGGTGTTCTTCCGCCTCGGCGACTTCTACGAGCTCTTCTACGAGGACGCGAAGACCGCGGCCAAGGCGCTGAACATCACGCTGACCTCGCGGCAGAAGGGCGAGAACCCGATCCCGATGGCGGGCGTGCCCGTGCGCGCGGTCGACGGCTACCTGCGGCGCCTGGTCCGGCTCGGCTTCAAGGTCGCGATCTGCGAGCAGATGCAGGACCCGAAGGACGCGAAGGGCGTGGTCGACCGGCAGGTGATCCGGGTGGTCACGCCGGGCACGTTGACCGAGGACAACCTGCTCGAGGAGAAGAAGAAGAACCTGCTGCTCGGTCTGTGCGTGCGCGACGGTCACGCGGGACTTGCGTGGGTCGAGCTCTCGACCGGCGAGTTCTGCGTGCAGGAGCTGCGCGAGGACAAGGTCCTCGACGAAGTCGACCGCCTCGACCCGGCCGAGATCCTGCTGGCCGAGGACCAGACCGCGTTGCAGGAGCGCCTGCAGTCGCTCGGCAAGGCGCTGACGCGGCGCGCC
>CAZSKV010000106.1:0-12693 GCA_964607495.1 uncultured candidatus Brocadiaceae bacterium | reverse complement strand
AGCAGTACCGCGAGACGCTGGCCAGGTGCAAGGCCGCGTTGGCGAAGCAGGCGAATCCCGCTGGCAAGTGAGGCGGCGGATGACCCACAGCGCTGCAGAGTTTCGCGGCGGTCCGACCCGGGTACATGGGTGACACTCGTGTCCGGGCACATGGGTGACACTCGAGCGTGACCGAGGGGAGCGCAGAGGGTCTCGTGGCCGGATGCCAACGACTTGGGGCGGTTGCATGGCACTGCACGACGACCCCCTCGATGCCCTTGGGGATCGCCAACCGCTTCGGCAACTCGATGCCGGGGCGGTCGAGCAGCGCAGCCTGCGACCCGTTGGGCTGGATGACGCAGCGCAGCCGGGCTAACGCATCCAGCGGCTCGCGGCGGCCCGGCGCTGCTCGAGGTCGGACTTCGGGTCGTAGCCCCGGTCGTCCCCGTGCTTGCGCCGCAGCGCTCCGATCGCGATCTCACGCGCATCCGCGTTGTCCGAGAGCAGGAGGCCGATCAGATCGGGTTCCACGCGCAGGTCGCCGAGGCGAAGACACGCGGCGGCAGCCTGCCCGATCAACAGGTCAGGCGCCCCCGCGCTCTCCGGAATCCTGCCGGCAGCCGCGAGCGACAGGAGCCGCGAGTGATAGCGCTGCACGGCGGGCAGCGCGCTCTCGTCACCGATCTGTTCGATCGCCCAACACGCCCAGGCGGCGACGCCGATCACCGGATCGCGCAGCGCGGCGACCAGCGAGGGCACGCCGTCCTTGCTGCCGATCGAGCCGAGCACTTCGCAGAGCTTGCTGCGCTTCGCGGCGAAACCCGCTGGGTACTTCATGCCCTGCACGAGCACGGGCAGGGCCTGATCGCCGAGTTCGAGCAGCCGCGTGCGGATCTTCGCGTCGTCGCCCGGAGCCGTGGCGCCATCGCCGCCGGCGTATGCGGAGATCAATCGCCAGGCTTCGGCGTCGACCTTGTGCCCTCCCGCGACCTTGCGCACGCGCAGGACTTGATCGCCCCCTTCGCGCGCCCACCAGGCGCGCAGCGCCGCGAGCGCCTCCAGCCGTTGATCCCTCGGCGCCAACGGGTCGTAGCAGAGGTGCACGCCGGTCAGCGCGAAGAACGCTTCGAAGTGGCTCTCGCGCAGCAGGTCGTCGGCATGGTCCAGGCCATCCAGCAGCGCGCTGACGCCCGAGCTGTCGCCCAGCCGGCCGAGCGCGCTGGCCAGGTCACGACGGGTCTCGACGAACGGAGCGCGCGCGAACGCCTCGCGCAGCGCCGGGATCGCCGTCCGCACTTCGAGCTTGACCAGCGCGAGCGCCGCGGCGCGCACCACGTCGGGGTCGACGTCGCCGAGCCGCTGCTGCAGGACGCCGCTCGCGGCGGTGAACCCGAGTTCACCGAGCGCGTGCGCCGCACTCGCCCGGTCGACGGCCGACGCCCGCGGCGACAGATCCGCGCACAGCGCCAAGAACACTTCGCTCTGGTCCCCGGACGACGAGCCCTTGTAGCCGATCCGGCCGAGCAGCTCGCGCGCGTGCACCCGCACGTACAGGTTGTCGTTGCGCACCGCCTGCAGGATCTGTGGACCCGCCTTCTCCCCCATCCCCTCGAGCACCCCCATCGCCTGGTTGAAGGTCTTGTTGTCCCAGGACCCGAGGGCCTCGATCAGTTGCGGGATCGCCGGATAACCGATCTCGGTCAGCCGGCGGCGCGCTTCGACATTCGCCTGCGGTACCGGGAACTGGAACAGGTCGATCAACCTGGCAATGTCGGCGGGCGTCGCCCCGGTCGGCAGATCGACCTTGACCGTGCCGATCTTCGGCCGCACGAAGTCGACGAGCTCGGCCGGACTCGCGAGCTCGGGCGCGATGTTCTCGGGAGTCACGACCTTGACCTCGGGATCGGTCTCGACGGGCTTCTCCGAGGGCGTGATGTCCGCGAACACCAGGCGCTTGGTCTCGAGCCGCCGCGAGAGATCAGGATGATGATCCTCGATCGGGTAGTAGAGCTTGAAGTGCAGCTCGCAATCGACCGTGCCCGTGGCGACCTGGAGCGGCACCCGATGGACGCGCGTTTCCCCGGAAGGGATCTGGGTGTTCACCGGCAGCTCCAAGCCGTACGGGCGCTTGTACGGATCACGCAGCACCAACCGCGACCGCGCGATCTCCTTGCCCGCAGCGTCACGCACCACGACCAGGGACTCGAGCGAACGCTGCTTGAGTTCGGTGGGGAAGTTGTGCCCCGCACCCTTGTTCTCGATCCGGACGACCACCTCGTTGCCCTCGACCGCGACCGCGTGCTCGTAGGCCTTGCGCAACTGGCTCTCGCTGCGCCCACCCGGGAACACGTGGCTCCTGACGCGGCGGGCCGGCTCACCGACCGCGACCGGCCGGGTGACCTTCTGCATGTGACAGTCGATGCACTCCCGCCCCTTGCCCTTGCCGAGCGGCGACTTCTCCCACTGGTAGGGCGTGCCGTGGTTGCGGTGACAGGACGCGCAGGCCTCGACCCGCCCGACGCGCGGATCGAACGCCTCCTTGCACTGGGCGCCGCCCGCGAAGTGCTCGTAGGGATAGTCCGGTTTCCAGTGGCAGCTCATGCACGTGTTCCCCTCTTCGAGGTTGTGCCAGCGGCGCATGGGGTTCCGGCCGATCCCCGTCTCGAACACCGGCCTCGGAGTGTGGCAGCGGATGCAATCACCCTGGCTGAAGCGCCCCGTGCCCAGGCGCACCTCCTCGTCGGTGAAGGCCCGGCCATGCGTGTTCTGGGCATGCTCGGCGAAGATGTCGGGATGACACCCGGCGCAGAACGTGCTGCGCATGACTTCCTGCGCGTGTGCGGGGGTGCCCGGTGCCGCGACTTTCCGTGCGCCGCTCCCGCGCGACGCCGTGGTGGACTGGCACGATTCCGTGATCAGCAGGGCTGCGGATAGGACCACCGCTGCCGCGGCGACCAGAGGACGTGGACAAGCCATGCGGGACTCTCGACGTGGACAGGGAGCAACGGCGGCGGCGCGGCCGGACGTGGGTTGATAGTTCCCGGGCCTCGAGCGGTCAAGTCGCACGAAATCTTGACCGGCCGACAGGACACGATTGGGGCGGGGTCACGGGCACCCTAGAATCGCCCCCCTTTTCCCAGGACATACATGCGCTTCCAACTCACACCGACTGCATTCCTCGTGGCCGCGCTCGCGCTGCCGATCTTCGCCCAGGACGAGGCCAAGCCGGCCGTCCCAGCCAAGCCTCAGGGCCCAGTGCTCGTGATCAAGACGGCCGAGCAGGACATGGCCGAGGGGATGGCAAGCGGCATGGAGATGGAAGGAGAGCTGCCGAAGCTCGAGAAGGGGGCGCACTACGTGCTGAGCGTGGATGCCGAAGGCAAGCTGAGCGCCAAGACCGAGCAGGGCAAGGTCGGCTTCCTCGAGCTGTCGGCGAACCCCGGTGCCCTGATGGAGGTCTTCGCCGAGAAGGTCGAAGAGACGAAGGGCATGGTGCAGGGCATGGCGACGATGATGCTCGGCCAGCAGGGCATCAAGGCGAAGGATGCCGCGGCGATCATGAAGGCGGTGTTCGACTTCCCGAAGCAGATCGAAAACGTCACGTTGCGGATCTCCAGCAATCCGGAGAAGGCCAAGCAGGACGGACTCGACATCGACGTCGGCGTGAGCGCCGTCGGTGGCACGTGGTTCGGGGACCTGATCGCAGCGATGCAGCCGTGCGCGCAGGGCGCTCCGGTCCTGCCGGACCAGGCGGCCGCGATGCAGATGCAGGGCTCGTTCGACGCGGCGGCAATCACCAGGTTCGCGATGCCGTTCCTCGACATCGTCGCGCGGATGGTCAGCAAGTCCCCCGAGGAGCAGAAGAAGTACCGGGCGATGCTGGACCAGGGGATGAAGATCTACGACGGCGGCGTCGCGATGACGTGGGCCGGACCCGGCGGCATGAAGATGCTGGTGGGTCTCAGCGACCCTGCGGCGGCGCAGAAACTCTTCGGCAGCGAGGAGTACCTCGCGATGATGAAGGCACAGTCGACGGCCAACCAGATGATGGATGCCGAGGTCACGCCCAAGGCATTCGAGCACCGCGGCGTGCAGGTCACCAAGACCAAGGCCGAGATGAAGGAGGGAGCGATGATGCCGCCGAACCCGATGATGCCGAACGGCGTCGTGGAGACCTACATCGGCATCGCCGGCAACTACTACATCTTCACGATGTTCGGCTCCAAGGAAGAGGACATGAAGGCCCTGATCGATGCAGTGGCCGACCAGAAGATCCAGCGCGCGCCGCTGGCCAGCGGCGTGCTGATGCAGATGAACATCGACCTCGTCAAGTTCGTCGGCGAGATGATGGCGGCGATGGGTGGCGGCGCCGAGGACGAGGACATGCCCGAGAAGATGTCGATGTCACTGTCCAGGACCGAGAAGTCCCTGTCGCTGAAGATCCACGCCAAATGAGTCCGAACGGCCGGACGCCGCGCAAGAAGCAGCTGCTGAAGGAGAAGATCGAGCACCTCTCGCTCGACACCTTCAACCCGGTGTCCCTGCTCGACGGCATGCAGAGGATGGCCTTCCAGGCGCGCAACATGGCGCGCGCCGGGAGACTCTACGAGCAGATGCTGCAGGACAAGGACTGCGCGGTGATCCTGTGCCTCGCGGGTTCGTTGATCAGCGCCGGGCTCAAGAAGATCTTCGTGCAGATGATCGAGGCCAACATGGTCGACGCGATCGTGTCGACCGGCGCCAACATCGTCGACCAGGACTTCTTCGAAGGGCTCGGCTTCGCGCACTACCAGGGCACGCACCTCGTCGACGACAACGTGCTGCGCGAGCTGAAGATCGACCGGATCTACGACACCTACATCGACGAGGACGAGCTGCGCATCTGCGACGAGACGATCGCGAAGATCGCCGACGCGCTCGAACCGCGGCCCTGGTCCTCGCGCGAGTTCATCCAGGAGATGGGCCGCTACCTCGACAAGAAGGGCAAGCACCGGGAGTCGATCGTGCACGCCGCGTTCCTGCGCGACGTGCCGATCTTCTGCCCCGCGTTCTCGGACTGCAGCGCCGGCTTCGGACTCGTGCACCATCAGTGGCACCGCGGGCTGGCCGGCAAGCCGATGCTGAGCCTCGACTCGGCCAAGGACTTCCTCGAGCTGACCAGGATCAAGCTGGAGACCAAGGAGACCGGGCTGTTCATGATCGGCGGCGGCGTGCCGAAGAACTTCGCGCAGGACATCGTCGTCGCAGCCGACGTGCTCGGCTTCGGCGAGGTCGCGATGCACAAGTACGCGGTACAGCTGACGGTCGCCGACGAACGCGATGGTGCGCTCTCGGGTTCGACGCTCAAGGAGGCCAGCTCCTGGGGCAAGGTCGCGACGAGCCACGAGCAGATGGTCTACGGCGAAGCCACTGTCACGCTGCCGTTGGTCGCCGGTTATGCCTGGCACAAGAAGGCGGCGAAGAACCGCAAGCCGCGGCGCTTCGCGCAGCTGTTCGCGAGTTCGCCCGCACCCGCAAAGTGAGTTGACGCTTCGGACGGCGGCCGGGGCGACATCCGCGCGATGCGGACGGCTACGATCCCGTGCTGATGCGCACTCGCCCTCTGCCCGTGGTGCTGCTCGGCGCCGTGATGCTCGCGGCGCTCTTCTTCTGCTGGAAGACGCTCTGGCCGCAGGGCGTGACGGGCAGGGCGCAGGAGCTCACGGGAGCTGACACGACCTTCGATCCGTTGCGCGCGGCGGAGGCGGGAGCGGCGACCAACCCGACAGCGCTCGCCAGCCAGCCTGCGCGCATCGACGCTCCCGCAGGCTGGAGCTGCACGATCCGCGGCTGGGTCCTCGCGAAGGGCCGCCTGCCGGCCGACGGTCTCGAGATCGTCGCCTACCAGGGCCAGGCCACGGACCGTCGTCTCGACTTCGGCGAGTTGATGTCCCTGGCCCAGGACGAGCGGCGGGATGCGCGGAACCGCGAGGACGCGATCGTACTGCAGCGGATCGGACCGCCGCTCGCGCGGACGCGCAGCGCAGCAGATGGGACCTTCCGTCTCGAAGGCGTGCGCACGCGTCACGTGCGCCTGACGATCGATCACACGCATTGGACCCTGCCCACACCCGTGCCGGTGCACGTGCCGGAAGCAGCTCCGGAACACGATGCCGGCGCGCTGCGCGCAACCCTCGGCGCCCACGTGCTCGGCCAGGTCGTGCCCGCTCCGGCGGCCGGCACCGAGGTCCAGTTGGCCGCCGAAATGGACCCGTTCGCGTTCATGCAGGGCGACAGCGACCTGCTCGGCATGATCCTGAGCCGTAACTCGACCAAGGCCACGACCGATGCCGGCGGCCGGTTCGAGTTCCGTGGCGCGCCGTTGGGTCCGCAAGTCCAGGCCCTGTGCCGGACCGCCGAAGCGCTCGCCGGCACGAGTCCCTTCTCGCTCGCCGCGGGTGAGACGCGCGAAGTCGTGCTGCGCGCCGTGGCACCGGCCAGCGTGGCGGTCACCGTCGAGGACGAACGCGGCGGTGGCCTCGCCGAGGCTGCGGTGCGCCTGACCGCCCTCGATGCCGGCGGTGACGTCGCACGCGCGATGTTCTCCCGCCGCGAGAAGACCGACGCGGCCGGGCGCTGCGTGCTCACTCCGCTCGCGGCCGGCCGGGTCGAGGTCAGCGCCTCCGTGCCGGGCCGGACCCAGGCGGAGCAGACCCTGACCCTGAGCCCCGGGACCCAGCAGAGCGTGACCCTGCGTCTGGGCAGCGGCGGCAGCGTTTCCGGCACCGTCGTCGACGACCGCGGCGCGAAGGTCGCCGGCGCCGGCATCGCGGTCATCGAGGTCATGAAGGTGCCGGTGCTCGGCGACCTGACTGCGATCGCCGGTGACGACCTGCTCGGCAACGTCGCGCGCGACTCGAAATGCCGCACCGACAGCGAAGGCCGCTTCACGCTGACCGGGATCGCGGCGGAATCCGAATTCGGCCTCGCCTGCGCCCACCCCGACTACGTCGCGACCGTGCATCGGCCGGTGCTGATAGGCGCCACGGACGTGCGGATCGTCCTGCAACAGGCCGGGCGCATCCGGGCCAGGGTCGTGGGCGCCGACGACCGGAAGCCGATCCCGAACTTCCGGGTCCAGACCCTCGTCACGATGGTGCTCGTCGTGTCGCGGCCGACGCGCAGCGAGGAGTTCACCGCCGGCGAGTTCACGCTGGGGCGCGTACCGCCGGGCAACGCCACGCTGCGCCTGACGGCCGCCGGCTTCGGCGCTTTCGAACAGAAGGTCGCCGTGGAAGCCGGGCAGGAACTCGACCTCGGCGAGATCGCCCTCGCGCGCGCAGCCACGATCACGGGCCGCGTCGTCGACACCGGCGGCACGCCGGTCGCCAACGCCACGATCACCCGGCGACGCGGCGGCCTCGCCGACCACCCGGCGTTGGCGGCGCTGAGCGGTGGCGAGACGTGGTTCTCGGATCGCGCCGGCCGGTTCGTGATCCAGGAGATCGCCCCCGGGAAGGTCACGCTGAGCGCGAGCGCCCAGGGCTTCGCTCCGGGGCTCAGCGCGCGGCTCGAACTCGCGCCCGGGCAGCAGCTGACCGACGTCGAGATCCGCCTCGGGCACGGCGGCGCGATCGCCGGCCGCATCCTCCTGCCTCCCGGGCGCTCCGTGGCCGGCTTCGAAGTGCTCGCAAACCGGCCCGGCGGCGCACCGGGCGGCGGCTCCACCCCCGCCTTCGATGGCAGCTTCCGCATCGAGAACCTCGAACCCGGGCGTTACGAGGTGCAGGCCTTCGACACCAAGGCGCTCGAAGAAGTCCAGCAGCGGTCGCGCGCCGCCTTCAAGCCCGGCCGGAAGATCGACTTCGCGGGCGTCATGTCGGCGATGACCGAGAATCTGATCACGACGACCTGCACGGTGAAGGACGGCCAGACCACGGACGTCGTCCTCGACGGCACGGGGCTCGAGGCCAAGGGCACGCAACTCGTCGCCGAGATCCTGGTTGGCGAACAACCGCTCGCCGAGGGCACGGCCGAACTCACGCTGACGAACGAGCAGGGCATCGAGCGGCGGGCAGCCGCCTGGGTCCAGGACGGCAAGCTCACCCACCACGGCCTCGCGCCGGGCAGGCTCCTCGTGCAGATCCGCTCCGGCATGATGATGGCGCCGATCGGCGAAGCGCAGTCGTTGACGATTCCAGCCGGCATGCGCGTCTTCCGCACGACGCTGCGCCTGCCCGGCGGCGGCCTGCGCGGGCGCGTCATCGAGGAGCGCAGCGGCGCGCCGCTCGAGAGCGCGCTCGTCCGCCTGCTGCCCGCCAAGGCGCGAGCCAACGAGCAGCAGGACCAGGGATTCGCGATCACCGACAAATCCGGGCACTTCGAGTTCAAGGGCCTCGCGGCCGGCACCTGGTCGCTGGTGGCGGACGAGCAGCTCCGGGCCCAAGGCAGCGCGCAGAGCGCCGGCCGCATCGACGGCATCACGCTCGTCGATGGGCAGACGCTCGATGGCCTCGTCCTGCGCGCCCGCGCCGGCGGCACGCTGACGGCCACGATCGTCGACGCCAGCCAACGGCGCGTCGCGCAGGCCTGGTGCCTCGCGGTCGATCGGGACGGACGGCCGTTCGGCACGCTGAACCTGCAGGTCAGCGATCGCGATGGGCGCGTGACCTTCGCCGGCCTGCCCCAGGGCGAGGCGCGCATCGTCGCGCGGATCGGCGGTCTGGCCCCCGGCGCATCGCTGCTCGAGGCCATCGTTCCCGGACGGGAGATCACGACGACGGTCGTGCTGACCGCCGGCACGCACACCTCGCTGCGGATCGAGGATGCCCAGGGCAAGCCGCTGCCGACGGCCAAGGTCACGGCCCGCGTCGGCGACGGGCCGTGGATCCCCGCGCTGCTGCTGCAACAGGGCGTCGAGCCGGACGGTTCGCTCGACTTCGGGCCACTGCCGGCTGGCCAGATCCACCTGCGGATCGAGCATCCGGCGCTCGGCAGGTTGGAGGCCACGCGCACGATCCCGGACGCGCCGCGTGCGCGGCTCAGTGTCGGTGCGGCAAGATGAAGGGGTGAGTTCGCCCCTTACTCCCCACAAGCAGGGCGCCTGGCTGCGGATCGGCGCCGGCGCCGTGTTGTTGGGCGTCGGCGCGATGCGGCCCGGGCCCCTCGGCGTGCTGCTCGTGATCGGGGGCACCTGGCTGATCCTCACCCACTGGCAGCAGTTGCAGCACCTCGCGCGGATCGAGAAGCAGCTCTACCGCAACACCGGCGAGGACCTGCGCCGCCAGTTGCGCCGCGCGTCGCTGCCGCGCCAGATCTTCTGGATCCTGTTCGCGGTGGCCGAGGTCGACGGCAATGCCGGCGATGCCGAACGGGAACTCGTGCGCCGATTCCTGCTCGAGCGCATGCCGGACCCCCTCACCCAGCAGGAACTCGCCGAGTTCGAGGCCTCGCGGATCGCACCCGAACAGGTCGAGGCCCTGGTGCTGGGACTGCGCACGGTGCTCACGCCGGCCGAGTGCGACACGGTGTTCCACTGGTGCTGCCGCGTCGCCCTGGCCGACCAGCGTTTCGTCGCCGACGAACACGTGTTGCTGCAGACGATCTCACGCGCGTTCGGCATCGAGCGCCTGCGGGCACGCGCGATCTTCCAGCGCGCGAAGGACGAGACGCTGGGGTTGAAGCCCCAACCGGCCCGTGGCACGCGCAACGAGGCGCTGGCCGTGCTCGGTCTGCCGGACGATGCGACCCCCGAGCAGA
The DNA here is from genome assembly GCA_964607495.1 of uncultured candidatus Brocadiaceae bacterium. GTDB lineage: Bacteria > Planctomycetota > UBA1135 > UBA1135 > UBA2386 > CAZSKV01. The sequence goes on along the minus strand of CAZSKV010000106.1, from coordinate 2,976 downwards.
TCAGGAAGCGCCACCGTGAACTCGTGAAGCGCTACCACCCCGACGCGCATGCGCGCCTCGGACCCGCGGCGATGGAGGAAGCGTCCCAGCGATTCCGGGAGATCCACGCGGCCTACGAAACCCTGACCTGAGCGCTCCGGCAAAGGCCCCGCAGGATTCGCGCCGGCAGCGCCGGGCCGCCGTAGACGAAGCCCGTGTAGAGCTGCACGAGGGCGGCTCCCGCTGCGAGCATCTGCTGCGCCGTCCCGGTGCTGTGCACCCCGCCGACGCCGATGATCGGCAACCGGCCGCGCAGGTGCCTTGCCGCGAGCCCGACCTTGGCCAGAGCCAACGGGAACAGCGGCGCACCCGACATTCCGCCGGCCTCGGCCGTCGTGATGCCCGTGCGCGCGAGCGTGGTGTTGGTCAGGATCACCCCCGCAGCGCCGAACTCGCCCGCCGCGTCCAGCAGTTCGCAGAGCGTCGAGTCCTCGAGGTCGGGAGCCAGCTTGACCAGGACCGGCTTCCCCTTGGCTTCGGGCAGCGTGGCCCGCAGCAGCTCGGCCAGCGTGGCCCGGCTCTGCAGGTCGCGCAATCCCGGCGTGTTCGGGCTGGAGACGTTGACCGTCAGGTAGTCGGCGTAGGCATGCAGCGCGCGCGCAGCGAGCGCGTAGTCGGACGCGGCCTCTGCGTTGGGAGTGTCCTTGTTCTTGCCGATGTTGATGCCGAGGACCCGACCCGGCGCGCGCGGCGGCAACGCCGCGAGGCGGCGCGCCATCGCCTCGACGCCCTCGTTGTTGAAACCGAGCCGGTTGACCAGCGCACCCTGCGCCGGGAACCGGAACAGGCGCGGCCGGTCGTTCCCCGGCTGCGGGCGGGGCGTGACCGTCCCCACCTCGACATGGCCGAACCCCAGCGCGAACAGGGCTTCGACCGCGATCGCGTTCTTGTCGAGACCAGGCGCCACCCCGAGCGGGTTCGCGAACTCCAGCCCGAAGACGTGCCGGACGAGGCTCGGCGCCTGCACCGCGTGGAGCGCGCGCACACAGGCGAGCGCGCCAGGAATCCGCGGCAGGCGGGACAACCAGCGCAGCGCGAATTCGTGCGCATGCTCGGCGTCGCAGCGGAACAACCAAGGCCGCAACAGTGCATAGGCGAGCGAAGCAGGCGCAATCGGCGAGCGGGTCACGAGCAGGCGAAGCTAGCCCGGAGCCTGGGCTTCCGCCACGGCACGCCATGGACTAAAGCCAGGACATGGTCACGATCACTGCCACCTACACGGGCGATCTGCACACGACCGCAACGCACGGTCCATCCGGAGCCACGCTCTCGACCGACGCCCCGAAGGACAACCACGGTCTCGGCCAGTCGTTCTCCCCGACCGACCTCGTGGCGACCGCGCTCGCGACCTGCACGATCACGGTCATGGGGATCGTCGCGAAGCGCGATGGCATCCCCATGGAGGGCACCAAGGCGACCGTGGTCAAGGGCATGCAGCACGTCCCAGTCCGGCGGATCGCCTCCCTGCCGATCGCGATCGAGGTGCCCGGCCGGTTGACCGCCGAGCAGAAGCGCAAGCTCGAGGCGGCGGCCAGGAGCTGTCCCGTCCTCGCGAGCCTGCACCCGGAGATCCAGGCGCCGCTCACGTTCACCTACCCCGGGGATGCGCGCTGATCCCGGACCGCGCCGCGTTCCAGAACGCGATCAGGCGGTCGGCGCGGGCGCGACCGGGGCAACCGGGGCCGGACGTGGCGACGCAGTGCCGCTGCTGGTGGGCGCGCCCTCCTTCGCCTCGAGCGCTTCGAGCATGCGGTTCATGGCTTCCGCGACCTCGGCCAGGTGATCCCCCTCACGCAGGCGCACGCGGAAACCCCGTTCGCCTCGCGCGATGCGGTCGAGTGAGACGACCAGCCGATACGACGGCCCGGCCACCGTGTGCGAGAAGCGCAGGGCGCCATACATGATCGCAACGCCGGAGAGCAGCAGGAAGGAGACCATCGCGGCGAGCAGCGGCACCGTGCTCGGCAGGTTCATCTCCACCGCCGCCGCCTCGTCGGTCAGCCGCTTGGCGAACACACAGACCACGATCGCACAGACACAGAGGCCCATGGCGGGAATCAACGCAATGCGTCGGATGATCGACGCCTGCAGCGCCGGGTTGATGATCAGCCGCCGCCGGCGGTTGTTCCGCGGCTTGGCTGCAGGATCGCTTTGGGTCGCTGATTCCATGGCTTCTCGTGCTCCGTGTCCCCCCTGCATCGGATTGCCGGCCCCGCAGAATTGAGGCTTTGTCGGCTCAACGTCGCGAATCGCGAGTGTCGATAGATAGGACATGCCTGCCCATCGATCTCCGGGAGAGCGTGGCGGCGCGCTCGTCTTCGCGATGTTCCTCTGCATCGTCGTCGTCGGCGTGACCTTCGCCGGCATCGTGACCCAACGCTCGCACCAGCAGCGCACGGAGACCCAGTTCGTGCTCTACGGACAGGCGGTGCAATTCGCGCGAGCCGGGCTCACCGAGGCCGTCGGCTGGTTCCGGCGGCAGCCATCCCAGCCCGTGACCACGTTCGCGCCAGTCCTCGATGCGGCCGCGACCCCACCCGTTCTCGACACGATCGATCCGACCATCGGACTGGTCCGCGAAATGGAGATCAGCAACGGCGTCTATGGCCGCTTCGAGGTCTGGAAGCGCTGGGACGCGGACCCCGATCCGACCCGTCTCGCCTGGAGGCAGCGGATGGCTGCGCGCGACGTCTCGGCCGGTCGCAATGCGCCGACCGGGACGGTCTGGCGGCTGCGGGCCGTCGCCTACGTCTATCGCCGGCAGAGTGCCGCGGTCGCCTACGACCGGGCCCCCAACCAGATCCTCGCGACCGAGACGATCGAGACCGAAGTCCGCCGGATGGCGATGAGCCTGCCGGGTGAGGCGGCACTGTGCGTGGACAGCGGCGTGCTCACCCAGATCGAATCCGGAGGTCAGGTCAACGGCACTGCGCTCGG
>CAZSKV010000105.1:0-8559 GCA_964607495.1 uncultured candidatus Brocadiaceae bacterium | reverse complement strand
GCTCGTGGCGGCCGAAGGTCCGCCCGAGCGCCGCCGCCCACTGTCCGACCCGTACCGTCTTCGGGTCGGCGAAGTTCGGCACCGACAGGCCCTCGGCGTCGATCTTCAGCAGCGCTATCCCGCGGCTCTTGTCTTCGCCCGCGCGCTCGGCCTCGTAGGCGTCGCCGTTGGCCAAGGTGACGAGGATGGTCGTGGGATCGAAGTTCAGCGCGAAGCGCGAAACGACGATCCAGCCATCACTGGTCAGCACGATGCCGGTGGTGGCGCCTTGGGCTTGCAGGAAGCCCTCCATCTGCATCTTCGGCGGCTGGTTCGGGCGCGAACCAGGACGCGACTGCGGCCGGGAACCAGGACGCGAGCCCGGCCGTGAGTTCGGCCGGCTCGGTTGGCTGCTGGGCTGGCTGCTCGGCAGTTCGCCATCGACCCTGTTGCCGCTGGGCGCAAGCTTCTTGCGCATGCCACCAAAGGTCTCGACCGTCACGATGCTCGCCGCGACCCGCTGCGAAGCCGAGTGGATCGCCGCGGCGAGGTGTTGCAGCTGTTCGGGGTCCTGGTTCTGGGCCGGCGCGCCCACGGCGGCGAGGAGCAGGGCTGTGCAATGCAGACGCGGCGTCACTTGACCTCTCCGAGCACCAGCTTTCCGCGCAGGATCTCGCCGCTGTGCTTCCAGGTCAGCAGGATCTCCTGGCCGGGCTCGCACTTGCCGAGCACCTGGCGGAACTCGCGGCAGGTCCGGATCGTGTGTTCGCCGATGCGGACGATCAGATCGTCGGGCTCGAGACCGAGCGCGGCAGCTGGCGAGCCTGGAGCCACCTTCTCGACGTAGGCCGGCGGCGAGGTGTGGCCGCCCTGTTCGAAGAGCGTGATGCCGGTGAACACCTTGCGCCGTGGCGGGGCGTCGGCTGGCGACGCTTGCGGCGCCGGCGCCCTGCCGAGCATCCGGTCGAGGTAGTGCACGAGGTCTTGGGCCGGGATCGCGGCCGAGAGCTGCGTGTTGGTGTCCTTCGACTCGACGATCTTGGTGTTGAGACCGATCCAGGAGCCGTCGAGGGTGAACAAGCCACCGCCCTCGTGGCCGGGGTTGTTCGGCGCGTCGGTCAGCAGCAGCTCTCCGTCGTAGTCGACGTCGGCCATCCGGTAGCGCAGTCCGGTGCGCACGCGGGCGCAGAGCACGCCAAAGGTCGCCGAGACCTTCTCGGAGTATTCGGCGAGTCGGAAGCAGTTGCCGAGCGAGACGACCGGCGTGCCGTTCTTCAATTCGGTGCGCGGCGCCGGCTGCACGTAGGGCAGCGGGCGCCCGGCGTCGATCTTCAGCAGGCGCAGGCCGAGCTTGTCCTCGCTGGGCAGGAGCTTCGCGAGATGAACCGAGCCGTCGGCCAGCACGACGCGGGTCTTCTCCTGCTGGATCATCACGAGATCCATGGCGAGGACGTGACCCTCGGGGGAGACCAGGATGCCGGTCGAGTAGGCCTCGATCGTCGCCAGGCCGGAGGCGCCGTGGATCTTGACGATGCAGGGCAACAGGCGATCGATCGTCTGCTCGAGCACCGTCCTGGGGGCGCGCTCGGCGAACGCGTACGACTTGCCCTGGGCAGGAAGCGCCGCCAGGAAAAGTTGTACGTAGAAGAGTACGCGGTACTTTGTCATCAACGGACCTCGAGGAGGCGCTTGAGCACGGGGTCGCGGTAGGAGTAGCCGGCGGGTTTGCCGTCGTGGAAGAGCCACACCTCGCGCTCCTCGTCGCCAGCCAGCCGGAGGCGCGCGGCGGGCTTGCCCCGGACGAACACTCCACCCTCGAGCGTGCAACCGGCCAACCGGGTCGCGAGCTCGGAGCCACTGCAGAGCCAGGGATTCGTCGCGAAGATCCGTTCGAGCATCGTGGTCTCCTCGCTGTTCAAGTCGACCTGCGCCCCGCCGACGAGCTTGTGGCCGCGGCCCGGCGCCTCGCGCACGTAGATTGCGCCGTCGCGTTCGACCCGCAGGGTCTCGTTGGTGCGGGTGAGCCGCGTGTTGCCTTCCTCGCGCGTGCCCTCTGCCGCGCGATCCAGCGCGATGCGGCGCGTGAAGACCTGGGCCGCGAGCTGGCGATGTTCCTTCTGCGCGAGCCGATCTGGATCCTGCGCCGAGCCCGTGTCGAGGCGCGCGAGGTTCAGGGTGACCAGCCGCTCGGCCTCGTATCCACCGTCGACACGCTTGGCCCGATAGCCGAGGACGACCTCGGATTGGGCCGGCAGCACGCCGACCAGCGTCGCGAGCTGGTTGGCACTGCGCACGTCGTGCCCGTTGAAGCGCGTGATCTCGTCGCCCAGACCGACACCGTGCTTCGCGGCGATCGAGTCACCGAGCAGCGCCTGCACGAAAACCGCGCGCCGGCCCGGTTCGTTGGGCGCTTCCATGAACCAGGCGTTGAGGTCCAACGTGCCGTGCTCGGCGTGCCGCCCGGCCAGCATGTCGGCCAGGAAGTTGCGGATCTGGTTGCTGGCGATCGCGAAACCGACCCCGGTGTTGACTCGCCCGCGGTCGCGCACCGAGATCCGGCCATTGATGCCGACGATCTCACCACGCGCGTTGAAGAGCGGGCCGCCCGAGTTGCCGGGGTTGACTGGTGCGTCGACCTGGATGCAATCCGGGTAGACCATGATCCGATCGCCCTGGCCCTGCTGGTAGCGATGCGTCCCCGAGACGATGCCGGCAGTGACGGTCGGCTTGAAGTCGGTGGCGAGCAGGAACGGATTGCCCATCGCGAACACGCTCTCACCGACCAGCAGATCGTCGGAGTCGCCGAGCGGCGCGTGGGGCATGTCCTTGACGCCACCCTCGAGCAGCAGGACCGCGAGATCAGACCCCGGATCGACGCCGAGCACCGCCGCCTTGCGCAGTGACCCATCGGGCAGACCGAGCTTCATCTGCTTGCTCTTGCCGACGACGTGGTAGTTGGTCAGCACGAAGCCGAGCGGATCGAACACGACCCCCGATCCGCCACCCTGGCCCTGGAGCGGCATGATGGCGCAGACCGCCGGCATCACGCGCGCCATCGTGTCGACGCGTGCGGCTTCGGCCGTGCGGAGGGGGTCCTGGATCAGGAGCGGGAGCAGCAGTGCGAGCACGGTGGCCATTCTGGCCGCCGCTTGTCTGCGCCGAAAGTCCAGGCGGGGCTCCGAGTTGCCTAGGGGATGTCCTCCCTGGCCAGTCCAGCCCCCGCCCAGCGCTCGATCACGGCCCTGCGCCACATGGTCGGCCACACCCCGTTGCTCGAGATCCACTACCGATTCTCCGGCGAGGACCGCCGCCTCTACGCCAAGTACGAGTCGTTGAACATGACCGGCAGCGTCAAGGACCGCATGGCCTGCCACATCCTGAGCGAGGCCTATGCCCACGACCTGCTGCACCCTGGGGACATGATCGTCGAGGCCAGCAGCGGCAACACCGGGATCTCGTTCGCCGCCCTCGGCCGCGCACTCGGCCATCAGGTCCGGATCTACATGCCGGACTGGATGAGCCAGGAACGCGTGGCCCTGATCCGTTCCTTCGGTGCCGAGATCGTCCCGGTCACTGCCGAGCAGGGCGGCTTCCTCGGCTCCGTGCAGCAGGCCGAGAGCTTCGCCCGTTCGAACCCGAACGTGTTCCTGCCGCGGCAGTTCGAGAACCAGGCCAACGTCCGCGCCCATGCCGGTTCGACGGGCCCCGAGATCCTGCTGCAGCTCGAAGCCTACGGCCGCCGGCCGAGCGCGTTCGTCGCCGGGGTCGGCACCGGCGGCACGGTCATGGGCGTGGGCCGGGCGCTGCGCGCGGCGTTCCCGAAGACCCATGTGCACCCGCTCGAGCCCGCAAACTCACCGACCCTGCGCACCGGCCACAAGGTCGGCAAGCACCGCATCCAGGGCATCTCGGACGAGTTCGTGCCCGCGGTCGTCGACCTCGAGTGGCTCGACCCGGTCGTCGACGTGTGGGACGGCGACGCCATCCTGATGGCGCAGGCACTCGCCAAGACGATCGGTCTCGCGGTCGGGATCTCCTCGGGCGCGAACTTCCTGGGCGCCGTGCAGCTCGTCGAGGAGCTCGGTCCCGGCTCGACCGTGATCACGTTGCTGCCCGACTCGAACAAGAAGTACCTCTCGACCGATCTCTGCCGCGCCGAGCCGGTGCTCGAGGGCTACTGGGCGCCGCGCGTGGAGCTGCTCGGTTTCGACGCGGTGCGCTGAGTCTACTTGCGCACGACGCGCGCCAGCGCGAACGCGCAGTGGTCGCCGAAATCGAAGTTCGCGCCGAAGTCCGTCTCCAGGGTCAGCGTCTGGGCGCCGCCGAGCGGCAGATCGAGTGACTTCGGCTCCGACTGGTGCGTGACCGGACCAGAGTCGTAGACGACCCTGTCGTCGAGGTACACCCGGAACACCGCGTTGGCCTGCGGGCCACTGTGGTCGTCGATGCCGACCACCGCACGGAACGCGTCGTACTGACCGGCCAGATGGAACGTGAGCCGCGTGCGCGGGATCAGCACCAGGCCGCGCGGGTACTGGCGGCCGGCGAGTTCGATCGGGCCACCGCCCGGCGCCTTGTCGACGAGCCACGGCCACACGCGATCGATCGCCGGCACCTGCTCGACCTTCAAGGGCTTGGCATCGGAGAGGTAGAGCAGCTTGTCCGAGCGCACGACGAGGCGTGCGACCTCGGCGACCGGCAGGACCAGGGTCGCACCCTCGTCCAGACGCAGGCGGATCCGCTTGTCCTCGAGGTCGACGAGCTTGCCCTCGTAGGTGCTGGCGTTGCCGAGCGTCACTGCGACGCGGGGCCGCGCCTGGCTCGTCGCCGCGAGGCCGGTGTCGCGGCCGAACGCGATCCCGTAGAGGCGCGTGAGCGGGACTCGCTGTTCGTTGCCGTCGTAATCGACCAGCACGTCGCCCTGGTCGAGGCCGCGCACGCTGACCGACAGGCGCTGCATCTTGTCGCCGCGCGAGAAGAAGATCAGGTCGCGGTCGGCGAGCGGGTTCGCGACCGCTTCGGCATAGCCGCCGTCCTGTGCCTGAGCCGCGCCGAGCCGGATCGCGCGCAGGTGGCGCAGAGCGAACACGAGCGGTTCGCCGGCCAACGGGGAGTCGAAGCGGGCCTCCTGACCGGCGCCGCCGAGCAGCCGCGCGGGCAGGTGCTGGCCCGAGCGCAGGGTCACGAGTGAATCGACCTTGTGGAAGCGCTTCTCGGGTTTCTCGCACCCGACGGACTCGAGTTCGTCCAGCTGGAGCTCACGCGTCTGGTCGCCGATCGACAGGCGCACACGGCCTTCGCTCGAAACCGCCTCGAGCCGGGCGCTCAGCACCTCGCCGTCGACCAGGGTGATCGTGTGCTTCTGGGCAGGCAGCGCGGCAGCCAGCAGCAGCCCGAGCGCGAGCCTGCTCACCGACCGCTCTTCCCGAGCCGCTTGTAGTACTCCTCGAGCATCTTCTGGTACCGGCCCGGGATCTTGGTCTGCACGTCGGTCTCGATCGCCTTGCGATCGCGGTCCTTCATCATGCCCCACCGGTCGGCGACGCCCGACACCTTGTTCAGGTTGCCGATGTGCGTCTCGCCTGGCGAAACCGCGCTCTTGTTGGCCGGAGCACTCGGCTTGTTCAGGCCGCCCGGTGCCCCGCTCGACTGCTGCTCCTGCTCCTCGGCGAGCTTGATCAGCTCTTCGAGCTTGGTCAGGACCCACTTCTGCTTCTCCTGGGTCTCCTTCCCGGTGTCGGTCTTCTTGATGTGCCGCTCCGCGCTCTTCATCTTGTCGGCGACTTCGTAGAGCGGGATCTCACCCTGCAGTTCGAGTTCGGCGAGCTGCTGCTTGGCGGCCGCGAGGTAGCGCTCCGGGGCCGTTTCCTTGTAGGTCTTCGCGAACTCGGCGAGCTGCAGCCTCGCCTTGGCGACGTCAGGCACCTTCGCGAGGGCGTGCGCGAAGAAGTAGGCAGCCTCGACGTCGAGCGGCGTCAGGTTCCGGCTGCTGCGCTGGTACTCGTCGAGCACCTGGGCCGCGGCCTCGGGGTCGTCGCCATCGAGGAACACGCGGGCGAGCCGGTAGCGCGCATGCGCGGTCAAGTAGGCGTCCTGCGCGCTCGCGCCGAGCACCTTGGTCAACTCGAGCGCGGCTTCCGGGGCGCCCTTCTCCGCGAGCGCGGCGGCGGCGTCATAGGACTTGTGCAGTTTGCGCAGCAGGTTCTCGGCGGCCTGGGCGGCTCCGTGCCCGGCCGAGTCCTTGGTGAACTCCGCGACCTGCGCCGCGGAGGCGCCGGCCTGCTCGGCATAGGCCGCGAAGGCCTTGGGGTCGAAGCCAGGTCTCGAGTCCTGCGCGCCCACCACGGCGCCGAGCGCGAGGATCGCGAGCGCCGCTGCTCTCACTTGTCCCCCTCCTGCTCCTTCTCCGCCTGTGCGTTCTTGTTCAGGCGGTCGGCCAGCTTGCGCGTCAGCTCCTCGACGCGTCCCTGCTTCTTCGACAACCCGCGCGCGTCCTCGCGCGCATCCTCGGTCACGCGCAGCTGCTCCGGCACTTGCGTGTCGTACTCGAGCGTGCGCTTGCTGACCTTCTCCTGCATCGCCTTGATCAACTTGAGCTCGGCCGAACTCGGCACGAGGCGGGGCTTGCCGTTTCAATGCCCGCACTGGCCGCCGTTCTCCTTGAGCTCGATCGTCTTGCGCAGGGCATCGATCAGCATCTTGAGCGTCTCCTCGATGTCTGCCTGCCGCTGCTGCGTCAGCTGTCCGGTCTTGTTCTCACGCAGCATGCCGGTCACACGCGTCAGGTCCTCCTGCAGCTCGGCCACGATCTCCGGGAAGACCGCGGTGGTCGCTTCCTCCTCGAGCAGCTTCTTGGCGTCGCTGGCTTCGATGCCGAGGTCCTGCTCGCCGCCGGCGATCTCGCCGATCCGCTGCACGATCGCTTCGGGGATCTGGTTGTCGGCCACGAGCGCTTCGCCGCGCACGCGCTCGGCGGTCTTCGTCCGCGCCGAGAGTTCCTTCTGCTTCGCGAGCATCGCGCCGAAGCGCTCCTCGAGCGAGCGCAGGATCTCGTCCTGCATCTGCTGGCGCAGCTGGTTCAGCGCGTCCTCGAGCCGCTTCTTGGCCTCGTCGAGCTGGTCCTTCGCGTCCTGCTGGTTCTGCTTGGCCTTGCTGGCCTTGTATTCCTTGAGCTGCCCGGCCGCGGCCTTCTGCATCGGCACCGCGTTCTGGATGTTCTCCTTGCCCGGCGTGTCCTTCTTCTCGCCGTTCTCGCCCTGCTCGCTCTTGTCCATGTCCTTCGCGAGCTTGTCGGTCTCGATCTTGGTCGTCTCCTGCGCGCGGATCTGCTGCTCGAAGGGCAGCGCGAGCAGCTTGCGCTTGGCCTCTTCGGTCATCTGCGCGAGCTGGTTCTTCGCGTCCTCGAGCTTCTTGAGCGCCTGATCCTGGTCCTGCAAGGAGCGCTCGGGCTGGTTCTGGTTCAGGCTCTGCTGCGACTTGCCCATCGCCTGGCCGGCGCCACTGCACGAACCTGAGCTCGAACCACTGGGCTTGCCATCCTTCTTGTCGCTCTTGTCGTCCTTGGGAGCTGACTTGCTGGCGAGCTTCTTGGCCGCGTCCTCGAGCTTCTTCAACTGCTCGGCCAGCTTCTCGGCGTCGGTCTTGAGGTCGCCCTGCTTGTTCCCCATCTCGGCGGCCTTCTGCGGGGCCGCCGCCATGCCAGCCTGGTTCGCCTGCTCACGCAGATCCTTCTGGCCCTTGGTCAGCTCGTCGAGCTTCTGCTTCGCGGCCTCCAGGTCCTTCAGGTGCTGCTCGAGCGCCTCGGTCTCGGAGGCCGCGTCCTTCTCGGCCTGCTGGTCCTTGGCCAGCTGGTCGACGCGCTTCAGGAAGTTCTCGAGGCGCGCGATCTCCTCGAGCAGCTTCTTGAGGTCGAGGTTGCGGTTCAGCAGCAGGTCGAGCAGGGAGTTCAGGTCCTTCCTGACGCCGTCCATCTTCGTCAGGGCTGCGTCCCACTGTTCGCCGTCGATCAGCTTCTTGACCTCGCGCATCGCCTCGTGCAGCTGGCTCTCCTGGATGTGCCGGTTGCCCACCTCCAGGGTCTTGGCCGACTCCGGCTCGGTCGAGGCCAGCAGCACCTGCAGCTTCTGCATGCGCTCGTGCAGCTCCTCGAACTTGAGCCGCGCCTTCTCCTGCAGCTTCGCGGGATCCTCCTGCGCACAGGAGAAGCCGCCCAGCAACAGACAGAACAACAGCGTCAGGACTTCACGCATCGGTTCACCTGTGGACAGAGACGCACGGGTACGTGCGCTCCTTACTTCTTTTCTTTGTCGGCATCGCGCCTGGTCCCATCCGAGGGGCGGGTCTCGGTGGGGCCGAAGATCGATTCGCCAACGTTACGGCGGTGCTGCTTCACTCGGTCTGCAGTCTCGTCGTGGAGCTTAAGCTGCTCGCGCAGGGCCTGGATCACCGCGGCCATGTTCTCGAGCTCGTCCATGTGCTTGAGGACCTGCTCGATCCGGCGGATGATCGACTCGTAAGCGGCTACTGCCGAGCTTCTTACGTCTTCCTTGCCGCCAGTGCCGAACTCGGCCACGAGCTCGG
>CAZSKV010000104.1:0-8443 GCA_964607495.1 uncultured candidatus Brocadiaceae bacterium | reverse complement strand
CGAATTCATGAACCCGGGCGGTTCGGTCAAGGACCGGATCGGCGTGCGCATGCTGCTCGACGCCGAGAAGAAGGGCCGGATCAAGCCCGGGGACACCCTGATCGAACCGACCTCGGGCAACACCGGCATCGGCCTGGCGCTGGCCGCGGCCGTCCGTGGCTATCGGATGGTGATCACGATGCCGGAGAAGATGAGCCGCGAGAAGCAGGTCGTGCTCGAGGCGCTCGGGGCCGAGATCATCCGCACGCCGACCGAAGCGGCCTGGGACTCGCCCGAAAGCCACATCGGGGTCGCCAGGCGCCTGCGCGACGTGATCCCGAACTCGCACATCCTCGACCAGTACTCGAACCCCTCGAACCCGCTCGCGCACGAGGAAGGCACCGGCGCCGAGATCCTCGCGCAGTGTGACAACCGCCTCGATGCGATCGTGATGACCGCCGGCACCGGCGGCACGCTGACCGGCGTCGCGCGCGCGATCAAGAAGGTGCTGCCGAAGTGCCTCGTGGTCGGCGTCGATCCGGAGGGTTCGATCCTGGCCGGGCCCGGTCCGATCCACACCTACAAGGTCGAGGGCATCGGCTACGACTTCATCCCCGACGTCTGCGACACCAAGCTCGTCGACCGGTGGATCAAGAGCAACGACCGCGATTCGTTCCGCATCGCGCGCCGCCTGATCCGGCAGGAGGGCCTGCTGGTCGGCGGTTCGTCCGGGTCCGCGGTGTGGGCCGCGATGCAGGTCGCGCGCGACCTCGGCAAGGGCAGCCGCGTGGTGACGATCCTGCCGGACTCGATCCGCAACTACCTGTCGAAGTTCGTCGACGACCGCTGGATGCGCGAGAACGGCTTCACCGAGCCGGAGTGGGCGATCGGCACGGTCGCTGACATCCTGCGCGCGATGCCGCGCCGCGAGGTCGTGGCGATGGACGTCGCCGACAAGGTCGAGCGCGCCGTCGCCGTGTTCAAGGACAAGGGCTTCTCGCAGCTGCCGGTGACCGACCAGGGCCGGATCGTCGGCATCCTGACCGAGAGCGACCTGCTGCACGTCCTGCTGACCGGGGAGCGCACGCCGCGCGCGACCATCGCCGAGGTCATGGTGCGCAAGGTCGCGACCGTGGGGCCGCACACGAGCGCCTCCGAACTGCCGGCGATCTTCGAGCGCGGCGAGGTCGCGCTCGTGGTCGACGACCAGCGGCGGCTCCTCGGCATCCTGACCAAGCTCGACCTGATCGACCACCTGACCCGGCAGCCCGCCGTGCAGCCGGCACGCTGATGCACTTCGACCTGGTCCAGGCGACCTCGGTGCTCGAGCGCACGCCTGCGGTCCTGCGCGCGCTGCTCGCCGGCCTCGACCAGGCCTGGACCGGCTGCCGGATCGGCCCGGATGCCTTCAGCCCCTTCGACGTGGTCGGCCACCTGATCCACGGCGAGAAGACCGACTGGATGCCGCGGCTGGAGCACATCTTCGCGCACGGCGACGCGGTCGCGTTCACGGCCTTCGACCGCTTCGCGATGTACACCGAGAACCGCGGCAAGAGCCTCGGCGAGCTGCTCGACGAGTTCGCGGCACTGCGACACGCGAGCCTCGAAGCACTGCGCGGGCGCCGCCTCGAGCCGGCCGACTTGGCGCGCCGGGGCCTGCACCCCGATCTCGGCCGCGTGACGCTCGCGCAGCTGCTCGCGACCTGGGCCGTGCACGACCTGAACCACCTCGACCAGATCGTGCGGACCATGGCGTTCCAGTACCGCGACGCCGTCGGGCCGTGGCGCCCGTTCCTCGGCATCCTGCCGCAGGGCTGATCAGACCGCTGCCAGCGACACCGTGCCGCCGCAGTGCACGTCGAAGAGCATCGCGGTGCGCACGGCCTCGCTCGCGAGTTCGCCCGGATCGTCGATGCGGTCGTAGAGCGCCTGCAGCGCGCCGAGCGCGTACGGCGCCCCCGAGCCGATCGCGACGTAGCGCTTGCAGCGGGTGACGCCCATGTCGGGCGCGACCTCGTAGAGGCCGCTGCGGTTGGCGACCAGGAACTCGGCTTCGAGGTCGGCGAACGCGCGGTCCTTCTCGGGCCCCTGGTCGTTGACCAGCGTGTAACGGTCCTTGAGCGCCTCCCAGAACCGGACGAAGAACGTGTAGATCGCGACCTCGTCCTGCAGGCGGCCGACCTTGGTGCGCTTGAGATAGTCGCGCAGGATGTTGTCGTAGATCGTCCAACCGGCGCCACCGAGCAGCGAGCCCCCGGCGCGCACGAACTTGACCAGCGAGGTGTTCTGCTCGGGCATGCGCTCGTTGCCGCGGCTCGTCAGCGTGTCCGCGGCCATCACGATGTTCTTGCCCTTCTGCACCGCGACGACGATCGACATGCCCCCTACTTCTTCGGCGTGAGCTTGTCTTTCAAGTCCTTGCTCTGCGGAAACGCGGCCAGGCCCTTCTTCCACACCTCGAGCGCCTTCTCGCTCTTGCCCTGCTGCGAGTAGAGGTTGCCGAGGATCAGGTAGGTCTGCAGACCGTCGCTCCGGGCGTTGCCACTGCTCTCCTGCTGCTTGACCAGGACCTCGAAGTTGTCGATCGCGTCCTTCTGGCGGCCGAGGAAGGCCGGCCAGTTCGAGAGTGACACCGCTTTCGAGAACCTGGCCTGCCAGTGGTTCGGATCGAGCTCGAGCGCCGCGTCGAAGGTCTTGTCGGCCTTGGTGCCCCAGATGCCGGCCTCGGGCCCGTAGCCGACCGTGAACAGCTTCTGCAGGTAGGCGTTGCCGAGCTCGGCCTGGGCGTCGGCGAGCCGCGGGTTGTCCTTCGCCTTCTGCTCGAAGAGTGCGACCAGGGCATCGACCTGGCCCTGCTCCTTCGCGCGGGTCCAGACTTCCTGCGCCTTCAGCGGCGTGAGGCCGGGGGTTGCCAGCTCGGCGAAGAGCGCGTTGGCGTCACCACGCGGCGCGGACCCGGCGCCCTTGGGCTGCCTGGCGAGCGCATCCGTGAGCCGGCTCGCGCCTTGCCGGCGCAGCCAGTCCTGCAGTGCGGCATCGATCTGCGCATCGCTGAGGGTCGGCACCTGCACCCGCTCCTGCGGCGCGGCGGTCATCGGCTTGCGCTCGAGCTGCTCGAGCCGGCGCTGCAGCGCCTCGACCTGCTCCTGCAGGACCTGCACTGGCGTAGCCACGGGCGTCTCGGGTTCGGGAGCACCCGCCCGCGGTCCGGCGAAGGTCGTGACGGCGAGTGCGGTGACAGTGGCCGCGGCCACGGCCGCAGCGAGGATCAGGGGTGCATTCATGGATTCGGAGGTTGAGGATCCGGAGCGGCGGACAGCTGCCGACTGCGCGCCGAGCCACGAAGAATTCCTGGTCCGGTCAGCGCACGGCAGCCGCGATCTCCGGGCGCAGACCCTGCCAGCGCGCCATGTAGGCGATCCGGTCCTCCTTGATCTTCTTGACGAGCTGGCGGTACTCCTCGAGCCGGTTCTGCGCCTCGTACAGCCGGCGTGGCTGCAGCAGGTCCAGGTCAGCCGCGGGGAAGTCCGGCACGCTGGCCGCGACCTCGTATCCGAAGTCAGGATCCTTGACCCAGCGGATCGTGCCCTCGGCGATGGCTTTCACCACGGCCGAAGAGTGCGGGATCTTGACCTTCTTGCTGCCCGGGTGCTTGTCGTCGCCACCGACGCGGCCCGTGTTGAGCACGAAGACCTCCATCGGGGACTTCTCGAGCAACTCCCACAGGCGGTTGCCCTGCAGTGCGTGCAGCATCGGGAAGAACGGATTCGTGCCGGGCACGCGCAGGAACTTGCCGGCTTCTTCGGCGCCGCCGGCGGCGGTGCCCTTGGTCTCGCCGAGCATGAAGAAGGCCGCGGCCTGCACCTTGTCCAGGCGCGCGACAGCCGGGATCAGGTTCTCGTTGCGGTTCAGGATCAACAAGAAGTCCGCGCGCCGGATCCGCTTGGCATCCACCGCCCCGTCGACCGCGGCCATGCGGAACACCGCGCGGCCGTTCTGGGTGTAGGTCTCGTTGAAGAAGTCGACCTTGCCGCGCGGGTCCTGGTAGACGTTCTCGAGGAACGCGTCCGGGCTCGTGACCGCGTGGTAGATGCTCGGCTCGAACTTGGGATCGAGGCCGTAGGTCTTCGCGAAGCAGCCGTTCTCGGTCGCGTAGACCCTGCCACCCGGCATCAGGGCGACGAAGTCGTCCTGCACCGGCATCGAGTTGTTCTGCCGCGTGAAGGTGGTCGTGGTCTTGCCGGTGCCGGAGAGGCCGACGATCAGCATGCACTTCTCGTCCTTGCCGACCGGCACGATCTTGGCGCCGGAGTGCATCGGCAGACCACCCTGGTCGTAGACGAGCTTGTTCCACATCCGCAGGCCGCCCTTCTTGGACTCCCCGAAGTAGTCGGAGTTGAAGACCCGCGTGATGCCCTTGTCGAGATAGACCGCGATCAGGCGATCGTTCGGGAAGCCGGCGGCCGGCAGGTTCGGCGTGTAGATCACCTGCAGCGTCGGCTTCCAGTGCGCGAGTTCCGCCGGCGAAGGGTCGAAGTAGAGCGCCTTCTGCATCGCCGCGATGTTCGCATTGCGCTTCTCGATGATCAGGCGCGCCGAGGTGCGGAAGGCCGCATCACTGCCGATCCAACCGTCGATCACGACCATGTCATGACCGCGGATGTACTCGTCCTGGGCCGCGGCCCATTTCGCGCCCTCGGCCGTGCTGATCGTCTGGTCCGACTGCCTGGACTTGTCGTCGGTCACGACGAAGGTCGAGGCCTTGGAGCGCGAGAGCACGCGCGTCTCGACGTTGTAGTTGTCGTACTCGCTCTTCTTGGCGTTCGGCATCGCCGCGATCAGGTCCCGCAACTCCTGGAAGCTCGGGTTGCGGAGGACGGAACGGGGCTGCACAGGGAGATCGTGATGCGTCATGGTCGTGCGCTCCCGGCCGGGGGCCGGGTCCGTCCCTCCAGACCGAGGGCGCGGATCGGGAAAAAGGTGGAGGACGTTAGCGCCGCGGGCGAGGAGCGGCAAGGTGAGCCGAAGGGACGCGGTCGTGCGCGAGGAGTCCGCGCGCCGGGAGCCGCCGCGGCCGGTTCAGAAGCCGCTGACGCGCAGCGTCTGGCGGGCCTCTTCACCGACCTTGGCGCGCGCGTGCTTCTCGGCCACGAAACGCAGGCACTCGGCGCCGAAGCGACGCTCGATGCCGACGCCCCCGGCGAAGTGCCGGCCGAGGCGCAGCAACAGGTCTGGTCCGATCTGTGCCTCCTTCCGCAGCCGCTCGAGCAACGGAAATCCGTCGCGCACGAGACCGGCGAAGTGCCCCATCGTCGCGTCGCCGCCTTCCCCGTTCCCGCGCAGCCGCTCGGGGTCGGTCAGCAGGCGGCAGAGCGCGAGCTGGTAGCGGCCTTCGGCGCTCAGGTTGGGCGACTGCGCGAGGCGCATCAGGATCGCGAGGGCGTCCCCCGGCTTGCGCGACCGCCGCAGGCGCACGGCCCGATCGACCAGGGCTGCGACACTGCGTTCGGGATCGACGCCGATCGCGAGCGCCAGCGTGACGTCGCCGAGTGGATCCTCGTCGGTCACGAGCTTGGTGGCGCGTTCGACGAGCCCGCGGACCTGGGCCGGCTTGAAGTGCGCGCGGAGCTGGGCGAGCGGTTGCGCGAGCGCGCGGGCGCGGTCCGGGGCCTTCTCGGCCAGGAACGCCTTGAAGAGCGTCTCGAGCGCCGCGGCATTGCGGCCCAGGGACTCGGTGGCCGCCTGGCGGGCGTCGGGGTTGCCATTCAGCAGGAACGGCAGACAGAGCTGGCCGACTTCTGCCGTCGGCACGTTGCGCAGGGCCCGCAGCGCGAACAGGCGCAGGTCCTCGCGCTCGCTCTGCAGCATCTTCTTGAGCCGATTGCGGCCCGCGGCCGTGAACTCGACGTGCTCGCGCAGCACGTCCATCGCCGCATGCACGATCTGGATCTCCTCGGCGAAGAGGCAGTCGAGGATCGCTTCCAGCTGGCTGCTCGTGAGTTCGACCCCGACCAGGGAGAGCAGCGCCGCGCGGCGCACCGGCGCCTGGTGCTTGGGTCCGACGTGGCGCAGCAGCAGCGCCTTGCTGCGCTCGGGCGCGAGCTTCGCGAGCAGGTGCAAGGTCGTCGCCACCCGCTCCGGGTCGAGCGAAGCCTCCCTCGCGAAGATCTGCTGCAGCGAGTCGATCAGCTGCTTGCGCTGCGCAGGGGTCATGCCCGCAGCCCGGCCGAGCAGCACCTGGGCCGCACGTTCGGCCAGCGCGCGGTCCCTGCCGAGCAGGGTGCGCTGCATCACGGCGAGACTGTCCTTCTGCAGGTTCTGGCCGAGGACTTCGAGAAACTGCAATTGCAGATCGGGGGCGGCTTTGTCGAAGTGCTCCGCGATCGCACGGGTGGCTTGCGTGCCTGCCTTGCCCAGCACCTGGCGGACGCGCTCAGCCATGGCTCCTCCGTCCGTGAGATGCTCGAGCAGGACTCGGACCGCAGCTTCGCTGCCGATCCGCGCCAGGGCATCGATCAGGAATGGTGCGAGGAATCCCTCACCGCGGTCGAGCAATGCTGCAAGCGTTTGCACTACGGCAGGTTCGGATGGTTGCAGCTCACCGAGGATCTGTACCGCGGCAACCTTGAGTTCGGGCGATCCTTCCTCGAGAACGCGCACGACCGATTTCAGGGTTTCATTCATGGTCCATCTGCCGATCCACACCGAGGCCCTGGGCAGTGATCGCCGCAGGCAGTCGACCCGGCGCGGCGATGCCAGGCGCCGGCCGAGCGACCGGGCGGGGATTATGACAAGATCCGCGGCGAGACACTAGGCGGCATGCGCTGTGGAGAAGATCTGGAGACTCCCGGGAAAGCACTCGTACAGCCATTATCAGTAATGAGTTACGTCACTGCTGAACTGCCTCCGATCGATCGAAGATTGTGGAAAGCCAGGCACAGACGCAACCAGGCCATCGAGTAGAGTCGAAGTTCCCCCCGCGTGCGCATCCTGGTCGCAAGTCCGTTCCTGCCGCATCCCGAGGCCACCCATGGCGGTGCGGTCTATCTTGGGGCTTTCCTGGAGGCGCTGGGTGCCAAGGCCGAGGTGGCCCTGGTCTCGTTCGTACGGCCATCCGAACTGCGCTGGCAGTCGCGGCCGGCACCCGGCCTGGCCCTGGTGCGCGGTCTCACGCTACGGCAGAACTTCGACCTCCAGGCCCGGCAGTTGATGGCGCATCGTGCCAAGATGGCGTGGCGCTGGGGTGCCGAAGGCAAGCCGCTGCTGGCTGCCAAGTTCTGGACCCCGGCCATGGTCGACCTGCTGACCCGGACGGCTGCCGAGTTCAAGCCGGACCTGGCGCTCGTCGAGTTCGCGATCATGGCCCAGTACTTGCCTCACCTCGGCGACCTGCCGACGGTCCTGACCGACCACGAGCACGGCCAGACCGGCAGCGCGATCGCCCCCTTCGGGCTCGGCAGGAAGCGCGATCAGCAGCTCTGGGGCCGTTACGTGCGGGAGTACTACGGCCAGGCGACCCTGGTCCAGGCGCTGAACGAGGACGACGCCAGACGCCTGGTCGAGCTCATCGGCCGTGAGGTCGAGATCCGGCCCCCGGTCGTCCCGATCCCGGCCCTGCCCTGCGCACCGGGCGCGAGCGAGGCGCGCGCGATCTTCCTCGGCGACTTCACGCACAAGCCCAATCCGGAATCAGCCCGCTTCCTCGCCCACGAGGTCTGGCCCAAGGTCCGTCGCCGGCTGCCCGCTGCCGAGCTCGTGCTCGCAGGTCCGCGCGCCGACGATGCGATCAAGAGTCTCGGCAAGCTGCCCGGAGTCCACTTCGTCGGCTTCGTCGAGCACCTCGCGACGCTCTTCGGGCAGATGCGGGCCCTCGTGGCACCCATGTTTTCTGGCGCCGGCAGCCGCATCAAGATCCTGACGGCGCTCGCGCACGGCCTGCCCGTGATCTCGAACGAGCTGGGCCTGCGCGGCGTCGACGCGCCGCGCACGGCAGCCAGGCTCGGCAGGAACGCCGAGGAGATCGCGGCGCACGTCGTGGCCCTGCTCGAGGACCCGCGTGAGGCGACGCGCGCCGGCGAGGCGGCGCGCGCCTGGGCAATCCAGAGGCTGCATCCAGCGCAGCTGGCCGAAGCCCAGCTCGAGCGGTTCACGACCTTGCTGGCGGCCGGCAAGCGATGACCGGCCTGCCGCGATGATCTCCGCGCTGCGTGCCGTGCTGGTCCTCGTGCTCGGCGGCGCCCTGGCGGGAGTCGCGGCCCTGACCCTGGTGCCGCTCGCGCTCCTGACCGCGCTCGGCTGCCTGCTGGCCTCGGCGACCGCAAGGCGGGCCCGCCCCGCGGCCCCGGTCCAGCCCGCACGCGCCGCCACGCCGCCGCGCGCGAGCATCCTGATCCTCAACTGGAATGGACGCGAGTTCCTCGCGCGACTGCTGCCCTCGGTGCGCGCCGCGGTCCGTCTCGCCGGC
>CAZSKV010000103.1:0-3825 GCA_964607495.1 uncultured candidatus Brocadiaceae bacterium | reverse complement strand
TCGGCCACGGAGTTCACAGGGGTCCTCGATGCTCGCGCGTGCCCGGAGTTCGGCACCACGCATATCGCGGATCCCCGAAGCTGGCGATGACGCACTCGTCGCCGAAACGGACCCGGGCGACTGGTTGCGCGCGACCCACGGAGCGGGGCCCGCGCGGGCCCGCTTCGCGGTCGAGGCCCAGGCCGAAGGCCGCAGCGCCCATTTGCTGCCGCGACTCTCGCTGACGGCCGGCGTGTGGTGCGACACCGGCGCGTTCTGGCCCGAGCGCGGCGCTTCCATCGTCGAGTCCGCTTGCGCGGAACGCGAGCTACCCGTCACCCGCGAAGTGCGCCCGCCGGATCGCGGCCACGGTCGCCGCCGTTGCGCCGAGCCGCTCGGCCTCGACCCGCATGTACTGCCCCTCCCGCTCAGCCAGCAGGCCGGCGCGAGATCCCTTCCGGCGGCACCGGATCCCACCCACCCGCACAGAACGGCTGGCAACGCAGCAGGCGCCAGACGACGAGCCAGCTCCCACGCCAGGCGCCATGGCGGCGCAAGGCCTCCAGCGCATAATCGGAGCAGGTCGGCGAGAACCTGCAGCACGGCGGCTTCCAGGGCGAGACCAGGCGCCGGTACAGCCAGACGGGCAGCATCAGCAGGTGCTTCACGGCGCTGGCTCGGGGCGGGCCCGCGGTCGCCAGGTCTGCGCCTGGCGCGCGAGCTTCGCGACCAGGACCGTGAGCTCCTGCCGCACCTCGGCGAGCACGAGCTTGGCCTCGCGCACGACCGGGATCAGCACGAGGTCGAAGCGGCCGGGCAGGCCCGGTCGTTCGAGCCGGAACGCCTCGCGCAGGATGCGCTTGATCTTGTTGCGGCGCACGGCCGGGCCGTGGTCCTTGGAGACCGAGAGCCCGAGGCGGTGGCCGGCGTCGCGGCGGGGCCGGCCGACCACGGTCAGCAGGCGGCCGCGCGCGCGCAGGCCCTGCGCATAGATGCGCCGGAATTCGCGTGCCGAGAGCACACGGCTGGTCCGCGGCAGCCCGTAGCCGGGGCCCGCGGCCAAGGTCACGGCTTGTCGGCCTTCAGGAACTTGTAGGCCGAGGCCACCTGCTCGCTGCCCGGGGGCAGGTTGGTCGTCGCCAGGAAGCGCGTGAAGTCGCGCCGCGCGTCGTCGCCGCGGCCGAGGGCCTGCAGGCTGCGCCCGCGGTTGTAGTAGTCGACGCTGCGCGCGGGATCGAGCGAGAGCACCCGGTTCAGCTGCGCGAGCGCCTGCTCGTGCTGGCCGAGCTTGTGGTAGAGGTTGCCGAGCATCGCGCGCACGCTGATCTCCTCGGCGACCAGGTCCTGCAACTGCGTGCGGCGGAAGGTCTCGTAGCCAGCCGTCATCGTGCGGTCGATCTCGTCGCGGCGCAGCTTCTGCGCCTTCTCGTTCAGCTCGATGTAGGCATTGCCGTGCACGACTGCGGCGGCGTAGTCCTTCTCGAGCGCCCGGATCTGCAGCAGGTGGTAGTGCGCGAGGAGCGGCACGTCGCCGCGCTCGACGAGCTGCAGCAGCGCGCGCTCGGCGTTGCCGACGAAGGCCTTGCCCTTGGCCTCGTGCTCCTTCCGCCTGGCCTCGAGGCTGGCCCGATCGACCGTGTTGGCGACCCCGCGCGCGATCTCGTCGCGCAGGCGCTCGGCTTCGACGATCTGCAGCTGGCCCAGCTTCTGCTGCACGAGCGCGTAGCCCAGCCAGGCCTTCGGCTCGAGCTCGTTGCTGCTGCGCAAGGTGAGCACGAAGTCGAACTGGTCGGCGACCTGCTTGACCTTGACCGGATCCGGCGTGTCCTTCGCCAGGGTCAGCATGCAGTAGGCCTTGATCAGGTTGAGCTTGTAGTCGTCCGGGTCCAGCTCGAGACCGCGCCGGCACTGGTCGAGGGCATCGGTGTGCCGTTTGCCGTCCATGTAGTACTGCGCGTTCTGCTGGTGGAAGTAGATCTGCTCCTGTTGCTGGGAGGTCGGCCCGAAGACCCCACAGGACGCGAGCAGGAGCGGGAGGGCGAAGCGACAGCGCATGAAACCTGTTGGTGGTGGAAAGAAGGCTTCGGAAGATGCGGCGAAACGCACACACCTAACGAACCTCCGGCCGGACTGTCAAGGCGCGCGGGTTCGGGAAGGACTCTTTCCTGCTCCGCCATGCTGACCTTGCTCGCGCTGTTCGCGCTCTGGCCCCAGGGCCCAACCGACGATCCGACGGCAGCCTGGCTGGAGCGCCTCGACCAGCTTGCCTGGCCCGATGCGCGCCATGAGACCTTCGGACCGACCGGGAAGCGCCTCTGGTTGACGCGGCTCGCGGCACGGCCCGGACTGTGCGGCGAGTTGCAGTACATCCACCACGGCGCCGGCCTGAGTGAGCCGCTGCCGCTCGAGTTCGTGCGGCGCGACGGCACCGTGCTGACCGCGAAGCCCAGGGGCTCGCGCTGGCTGCCGACGCACACCGAGACCGAACACGAACTGAGCGCGCCCGGACTGCGCGTGCTGCTGCGCGAACACGAGTGGATCACCGCCGAGGACGTCTGGGTGGCGCGGCTGACTCTCGACGATGCCACGGAACCGCTGCAGGTGCGCTGGCGCTCGCCGCTCGCCGAGCGCCCGACCGGAGCCATGGAGCGGTTCAACGCCGTGCCCCTGGCCGCGCTCGCGAGCATCGACCTCGTGCATGGCAGCGCCCTGCGGCGTGGCGGCGCCGACGCCGCGATCTGGTGGGAAGCCGAAGCCCCGGCGCGGCAGCAGGGTTCGACTGGCCGCGACCCCAAGCGCGCCGCACTTGGCGGCGAAGTGCTCGGCCGCGACTTCGGCGGCCGGGCCGGCGACGAGGCGGCGTGGGAGTTCGCGAGCACCGGCGTTGGCCAGTGGACGCTGGCCCTGCGCTATGCGCGCGACGCGGCCGCGCCCGCGCGCTACACGGTGATGCTCCGCGGGCAGCCGCTCGGGGAGATCGTGCTGTCGGCGACCGGAGGCTGGGGCGGTCGCGAGGAGGAGTTCGGCGTCGCCACCTGCGATCTCGGGACGATCCCTGCCGGCCTGTGCGAGCTGGCGCTGACCGCGAGCAGCGCGGGCGCGAATGCGAACCTCGACGCGCTCTACCTCGCGCCGGCCGGCCAACCGATCCCGCCGGCCAGGACCTGGCCGAGCGTCGCCCTGCCACGCCTGCGCGGCGGTCTGGTGCTGGAACCAACTGCTGGCGCGGTGGCCGGCGTGCCGTTCGCCCTGCTGCCGCCGCTGCGGGCCCAGGCGGTCGCCGCCGCGACCCCGATCCCGGTCGCTGGCAAGGGCTCCGTCCTGCACGCGCTGGTGGTCAAGCTCGCCGATCCCGCAGCCGTACGGGCCGGGGACGCGGTCGTGACCGTACCCGGCGACGCCCAGGCGCACCTGCCCGTGCCGGTGCGGCTCGTGGTGCCTGCCACGGAGCCGCTCTCGTGCACGGCCGAAGGGTGCGTCGTGATCGCGATCACCCGCGAAGTGCCCCCGGAGGCAGGGCTCGAGATCCGGCAGGGGGCGGCGACGCTGCATGGGGTGCGCACCGAGATCCGCGCGAGCCTGCGTGGGCCAGTCGCCGGAACCACCTGGTATGCGACCCTCGAGTTCAGCGGCAACCGGCAGCCGCTCACGGCCACGCGTGAAGCACTCGCGGCCGCGGATCCGCTGCAGGCGCACCGGCTGGCCTACGCCGGCTGGTTCGCGCGCCATGCGCCGCGCTTCCGCTGTGGCGATCCACTGCTCGACCGGCTCTGGGTCTACCGCTGGTTCCTCGTGCGCCACAACCTGGCCTGGCCCGAAGCCGGTTACCTGCCCGGGCCCGTGGTC
>CAZSKV010000102.1:0-1740 GCA_964607495.1 uncultured candidatus Brocadiaceae bacterium | reverse complement strand
TCGGCAAGGGGGCGCGGCGCGTGCTCTGGATCGGCGGCATCCACGGCAACGAACCGGAAGGGCGCACGGCGACCGACGAACTGCCGGAGGCCTTCGGCGCACGCGGGCTCGCGACGTCGGTCACGCTGACGATCCTCGAGGACCTGAACCCGGACGGTTCGGCCCGCCGCACCCGCCAGAATGCGAACGGCGTCGACCTGAACCGCAATTTTCCGGCACGCAACTTCGACCAGAAGCGCGCGGCCTTCGGCGAGCAGCCGTTGTCACAGCCGGAGTCGCGCGTGCTGCACGATCTGATCCTGGCCTTCGATCCGCATCTGGTGATCGTCGCGCACAGCTGGCGGGGCAGACACTTCATCAATTTCGATGGACCGGCCGAAGGGCTCGCGAAGCACTTCGCGAGGGTCAGCGGCTATCCGCTCGTGCGTTCGACCGAGTTCGCGGCGACGCCGGGTTCGCTCGGCTCGTGGGTGGGCCGCGACCTGGCCAAGCCGATCCTGACGCTCGAGTACCTGAACGGCAAGAACCCGCGTGCGGCCTGGAGCGAGACCCGAGAGGCCATCCTCGACGCGATCGCCGGCGTGGAGGACTAGGTGCTCGGCTACGCGCTGCGCCGCCTGCTGCTCGTACCGCCGACGCTCCTTGGCATCTCGCTGCTGACCTTCCTGCTGCTGAATCTCGCGCCGGGCCGTCACGCTGCGAGTGCAGAGGCACCCGGCGAGTTGCCGTCACTGCGTGCGGCCCACGAGCGCCTCGAGCAGGCATGGGACCTGCGTGACCCGGCCACCGGCGAGCTGCGCGCATGGACCACGCGCTACGGCATGTGGCTGGCCCGCGCGCTGCGGTTCGACTTCGCCGGACCCGGCGAGGATCCACGGTTGCTGCGCGAACGATTCGCGCGGGCCCTGCAGGTCACCGGGCTGCTGGCCGGCCTCGCGCTGTTGCTGGCCGTGCCGCTCGGCATCCTGCTCGGCACTCGCCTGGGGATGCGCGCCGGCCGGCGTGGCGAACGCCTCGCCAGCGGACTGGTCCTCGGATTGCACGCGTTGCCGGAGTTCCTGGTCGCGACGCTGCTCCTGCTCACGTTCGGCTCGTGGTTGCCCGGCGTCGGACTGCAGAGCGATGGCGCCGAGCAGTGGCCGTTCGGCGCGCGCGTGCTCGACCTGCTCCTGCACCTGGTGCTGCCGGTCGTGTCGCTCGCGCTCGGCCCCTTCGTGCTGGTCGTGCGTTGGGTGCGGGATGCCGTGCGCAGCCGTGCGCAGGGGGACCTCGCGGGTGCCCTGCGTGGTTTCGGCATGCCGGACGCGGTGGTCGAGCAGCGCGTGCTCGCGAACTCGTTGGCGCCGCTGCTGACCGTGCTCGGCGCCTTCGTCCCGCTGCTGGTCGCCGGTTCGGTCGTCGTCGAGCGCGTGTTCGCGATCGACGGCATGGGTTCGCTGGCCTGGCAGGCGTTCCGGGAGCGGGACCAGAGCGTGGTGATGGCGGTCGCGATCCTCAGCACCCTCGCGACCCTGCTCGGCTTCCTGGTCTCCGATCTCCTGCATGCCGCGGTCGATCCGCGGGTCCGGCTCGGCCGATGAAGTGCGCGCTCGGATTCCTGGTCGCGCTGACGGTCGTCGGGATCGGGGCGCCCTTCGTCTGCGGCGGCCTGCCCCTGCTCGCGCGCACGGAGCGGGGATTCGCCGCCCCGGCGCTCGCGGATCTCGTAACCGAGGCACCGAGCGCGCCCGGGGGCGGCAC
>CAZSKV010000101.1:0-2792 GCA_964607495.1 uncultured candidatus Brocadiaceae bacterium | reverse complement strand
GCGATCGGCCAGCTGCCGCTCCTGGATGGACCAGGGTCCGCAAACATGGCGCCGGCGTTCTGTGCGATCTGGCTGGCGGGCGCGCTGAGCTCCGGCGTGCTCCTCGTGTGCCGGCATTGCGGCGCGACCGCGCGGCTGCTGCGCGATGCGATCGAGCCGGTGCCTGCGCACCTGCAGCACGCGGCGGTCGCCGCGGCCGAGGCGCTCGGATTCCGGCGGACACCGGAGCTGCGGCTTTGCCGCCATCTGACCTCGCCGCTCCTGGTCGGCTTGCTGCGGCCACGAATCCTGCTCCCGGCGGCGCTGGCCGGCAGGGGTGCTTCGGAACGGCTGCACCATGTCCTGCTGCACGAGATCGCGCATCTGCAGCGCAAGGACGCGTGGATGGCCGCCGGCGTCCAGGTCGTGCTGGCGCTGTTCTGGTTCCATCCCGCGCTCTGGCTCGCGCGCGCCCGCCTGCACGAACTGCGCGAGATCGGCTGCGACCTCGCGGTCGCGCGGGTGCTCGGCCAGGGGACCGCCGCCTACCGCAGGACCCTGGCCGCGCTGACGCTCGCGCGGCCGGAGGCGGATGCCCGGGAACTGGCCATCGCCGCCATGCCGGCGCAGATCTTCGTGCGCCTCGCGATCCTCGCTGCGCCTCGCCGCGCCGGCCGCCTCGCGATGCGATTGCCGGCCGCCGCGCTCACCGGAATCCTGCTCTGTTGCGCGCCGTTGCGGGCGCCCGCCGACCCTTGGGCGGAGTTCGCGGGTCCGGCCGCGACCGAGCTCGCGGGCTGCATGCAGTTGCGGTTCCTGGTCCTGCGCGAGCAGGGGCGGGAGGCACGCAGCCTGCGTTGAGGCACTTCCCGACCGCTTCCCCAGTCCACAACCGTCAACCCGGAGTCTCCGATGCCCACGCCGACCAGGCAGATCCTGCTCTCCGTTCCGCTCGCCGTCTCGCTGCTCGTGGCCGTCCTCGCCGGATCGCGCCCGGGTGGGCCGCAGGATCCGAAGCCGGCAGTGCCGGCGGGCCAGGATCCTGCGCGGCCGCCGGACATGGCCGCGATGATGGCGCAGGCCAGGCGCTTCACCGCGCCGGGCAAGCCGCACAAGGAGCTCGAGCGCTTCCTCGGCAAGTGGCAGACCGAGACCCGGATGTTCATGGGCGACAAGGCCATGCCCGCCGAGGCGGGGACCGCCGAGTTCTCGTGGTTGATGCCCGGCCGCTGGCTGCGTTCGAACTGGTCCAGCTCCATGCTGGGCAATCAGTACGAGGGCTTCCTGGTGCTCGGCTACGACAACTTCAAGATGAGCTTCGTGATGACGACCGTGACCGGAATGGACACGGCGATGAACCGCTGCGAAGGCGACCTGGACCCGGGCGGGAAGGCCATGCTGCTCTACGGCACGATCGACGAGTACCTGACCGGCGAGCACGACAAGATGGTGAAGTACATCTGGCGCTTCCCGAGTGCGGACAAGCTCGTGTTCGAGGTGCACGACCTGCCGATCGGTGAGAACCACACGAAGGTGGTCGAGGTCGTCTACACGCGGGCGGCCCGATGAGGCCGCTCACGGTGCGCCGCGAGATCGCCGCCCCGGTGACCCGCGTGTTCGAGTTCGCCACGGACTTCCGCAATGCCCCGGGACGATTCCGGGCGATCCAGAAGGTCGAGATGCTGACGCCCGGACCGACGCGCGTCGGCACGCGCTTCCGGGAGACGCGGCGCATGTTCGGCCGGCCGGCCACGGAGGAACTGACCGTGACCGGATTCGAACCCGGGAAGCGGGTGGCGCTCTCCGCCACGAACTGCGGCTGCCGCTACCAGACTGAGTTCCGTTTCCACGAGCAGGCAGGGCGGACGCTGGTCGAATTCGAGTTCCAGGCGACGCCGCTCAGCCTGCTGGCGAAGGTCCTGAGCGTGGTGGTCCGGCCGATGCTGAAGAAGATGGTCGGCGAGTGCAGCAAGGACCTCGACGACCTCGCGCGCGCGGCGGAATCAGACGGGGCGATGGGCTGAGGCCGGCAGCTTCTCGTCGGCAGCGACCCCTTTCTGGTAGGTCGTGTAGATGCAGATCGGAATCGACAGCGAGCCCAGGTGCTGCACGATCATCGGGTGCACGACCTTCCAGTCGAGGCCACCGACGCCCGACGCGAGGCGGGGCAGGGCCAGGCTCGTGAACTGCTGCTGGGTTGCTTCCTTGTGCAGCTCGCGCAGGCAGTGATTGACCCACTCGGGATGCGCGGGTCCGGGCTTCTTGCCGTGCTCGTAGGCGCCCTCCTGGGTCAGCAGGTTGACGATGCGCAGACCCGGCCCGCTCCAGATCCAGATCGACCCGGGTTTGGGGTGGGCCTGATGACACCAGTGCCGGAAGTCCTTGACCATGGCCGGCCAGCGTTCGCGCAACGCCAGCGCAAGGCCTTGGGCGAACGGATCGCCCGGAGCGATGCCGTGGGCAATGACTTGCGCCTTGGTCAGGAGGATGTCGCCGCTGACTTCTTGGATCATGACGCAAGAGTGAATCCTGCACGCCGGCCGGTATTTCGGCGGCGGTGGACCGCGGCTACTGGACCTGGCGGACCCTGACCTGCAGCCAGACCCGGCTTGCAGGCTCGGTTCCAGGATCGAGGCGGGGGGAACTCAGCACGATCCGTTCGGCCTGGATGCCGGCGGCACGCAAGGCCGCGCGGACCTGGTCCTGGCGTAGCCGGGCGAGCGCGAGCGCGAGCCTGCGCGTGCGTGCATCGACGGCGCTGGACCGAGCCGGCTGCATGAGTTCGGCCACTTCGTCGAGCGCGCGCTCGGCGG
>CAZSKV010000100.1:0-6101 GCA_964607495.1 uncultured candidatus Brocadiaceae bacterium | reverse complement strand
AGCACGGCCAGCTGGTGCGCGAGCAGCAGCGCCTGCAAGCGCTCGTGCACGCCCATCAGCAGCGGTTCGAGGTCAGGGTGCACCGGGCGCGGGCGACGGCTTGACGAGCTTCCCCACGCGCGTGCGCGCCGCGAGCGCCATCGGGTGCGCCTCGTCGATCACGATCACCGAGTACGGGTGGTCGGCGTAGAGGTTGTCACGCTCCTCGACGCGTATCACGCCCCGGTCGCGCAGGTCGTTGATCAACTGCCGGCGCTCGGGGTGCACGAGATGCGTGAAATGCTGGCTCATCGGCCCCTTGAGGAACGGAGACAGCCAGATGTCCGGGGAGTTGTGGCGGATCTGCGCGCGCATCAGCAGATCGAGGCATTGCAGCAGGCGTTCTTCGTGCTCGACCGGAGAGGAGGTCCGCTGCGTCCTCCAGGTGACCGGGATGTGGCCGACGATCACCGAACTCTCCACCTTGGTGGCCTGGTCCGGCGCGGCCTCGCGCGGGCCATGGCCGTTCGGCGCCCGGACCGGCTCGGCGGCCATGACCGGAGGCGGCTCGATCGCCGGCTCTTGCGGCGCCCCGGGCGCGGCCTGGCCGGTGCCGCCCGCGGGTGCGGCGGGCTGGGCGTTTGCCTGTGCCTGCGTCTGCGCCTGCAGCGCCTGCAGGCGCCGTTCGGCGGCCCGGAACTTCTCGCTGAAGTCGAGCGCGCTCCAGAACCGCTCGGCACCGACGCGCTCGCGCAGGTCACCGCTCGTGGTGTCCGGGATCGAGACGACGCGCAGTTCGCGTCCCTCCTCGAGCACCTGCCGCGCGAGCGGGATGAAGTCGCGATCGCCGGAGACGATCACGATCTGCGCGATGTCCGGGCGGCGGAACACGACGCGGGCGACATCCAACGCCAGCTGGATGTCGGCCGAGTTCTTGCCCGAGTGGCTGATCAACACGTACTGCGGGTCGAGCCCCATCAACGCGAGGTCGTGCGCGACCTCCGAACCCGGGTAGGCATCGAAGGCGGCATAGGAGCGGCCCAGGACCATCGGCGTGCCGCTGCCGCGCAGCTTGTGCAGGAGACCGTGCAGGATGTCGAGGCTCAGGTCGCGCGTGCGGATCCCGGTCCCCTCGTTGCGGCTCTTGAGCGAGTAGAAGAGATTCTCGAAATCGACGAAGACAGCTGCGTTCATGACCATTCCGACAGTGAAAGTGGAGACTGAGAGTCCCAGCAGGATAGCAGGTGCCCCAGTCGCGGTTCTGCTCTGCTTCGCGCTGCCGCTGCCCGGCCAGACGCGGCCGCCGGAACCGAAACCACTGGCACTGGCGCAAGCGCCGCGCAACGGCGAAGCCCATCTGGTCGGCCTCGCCGACGGCACCGGCTGGTTGCGGATCCCGAGCCGCTGCAAGCCCGGCGTGCCGGCGCGGCTGGTCGTCTGGCTGCACGGCGCGAACGGCAGCGGCTACGAGCACCAGATCGCCCTGGCCAGCCGCGGACTCGGCCGCGACGAGATCCTGCTCTGTCCGAACGGCGCGAAGCGGAGTGCCGACTGGACCTACAACCACGGCGGCGGCCCGGGCCCGATCCTGGCCGCGATCGATGCGGTCACGCAGCGCCACCCGGCCAGCGCGGTGTATCTCGGCGGACACTCGCAGGGCGCGTTCCTGACGTTCCGCCTGCTCGGCGAGCACGCGGAGCGGTTCGCGGGCGTGGTTGCGGTCTCGGGCGGACTCGCCGGGGGGTTCGATGCCGCGGCGCTGGTCGCCCGGCTCGGCGCCCGGACGCCTGCGCTCGTGATCGCCCATGGCGAACGCGACCCCGTGGTCGGCATCGCCCAGGGCGACCAGGCCTACGAACGCTGCCTCGCCGCGAAGTGGCCGGCGCTGCGCTACGTGCATCCGGCCCGAGCCGACCACGCGCTCGAGCACTTCGACCTCGCCGAGTGCTTCGGCTGGACCTTCGCGTTGACCAGCGACCGCCCACAGGAGCTGCTCGCGACCGCGCGGGGGCTGGCGGGCGGCGACCGCCCGGGCGACGCCTTGTTCGCGCTCGCGCGCGCCGAGGCGAACAAGGCCCCCGCGGCCGCCGTGCAGGCCGTGCGCAAGCTGGCCCTCGCGCGCGGCGCGGTGCTGCAGCGGCAATGGCTCGACCGCTTCGCCGAGCCGAAGAAGTCCGGTTGGAGCGAGACGTTCTACGAGCAGAGCGCGGGCCTGATCACCGTCCCGACCGCGGCGCCGATGTTCGCGGCGTTCCAGCAACTCGCGGCCGCACAGACGCCGGCCGCGACGCAGGCGCTGGCCGAGGCGCTCGAGCTGGCCAGGACCGATCCGGCCCGCGCGCGCAGCGCCTGCGAGCGGATCATCGCCGAGCATCCCGCAGCACTCGCGGCCTGCCGCGCAGCGGCGCTCTACCTGCGCAGGTGAGCGGGCGCGGGCGCGAGCTCGACCCCGAGCGCATAGCGGTCGAGCGCGTGCTCACGGCCTGGCCATCGGTGCCGGAGTTCGGCGTTCTGGCTCACGAGCCGCAACGCGGTGAAGCGGCCCTGCCGGCGATCGAAGCAGAACTCGCCGACCAGCCCGCATTGCAGCCGGAAGTCGGTGCGGGCTTCCTTGCGGAAGCCGAGCTCCTCCGGGTCGCGCGGGTCGAGGTCGAGGTGACCAGCGAAGCGGCCACGGACCTCGTCGCCGGCGGCCGCGTCCACCAGGGTCCGCACCTCGCCGGTGATCGAGGAGTCGGCCAGGCGCGGCGCCACGTGCCCGCGCGGATAGGTCAGGTGCGCGAGCCGCAGGAACAGCGGCTGCGGCCAGGTCCGGCTGGTCGATCCGGACTCCAGGTCGGGCAGCAGCGAACGGGCTTGCGCCGCCGAGAGCCGCAGCAGGGCCGTGCCGACGAGATCGGTGTACATCACGCGGTCGTTGCGGACGTGCACTTGCAGGCCAACCTGCCCCGCTGGCAGCTCCGGGCAGGGCATCGACCACGACGCGAACGCGGCGACGCGCTTGCTGGTGCCGTCGCGACACGCGGCGAACTCCGGCGGCACGGCGCCGGTGCTCGCGCGCAGTGCCCGCGCGGCGCGGCGGAAGAACTCCTGCACGCGCGCCTCGGGACGCTGGCGCTGTTCGACGAGGAACTGGCTGTCGGCTTCGGTCTGCTGGCCGAGGCTCAGGAACACGTCGAGCAGCTCGCCATCCAGGTCGAGGAAGGCCTCCCGCTCACCGCCCCAGAACCCGACCGCGAACGCGCCGCGCGCCGCGCGATTGGCATCGTGCAGCCGCTGCAGGATCCCGGCGTCGCGAGGATCGGCGAGCAGGGACTGCGTGCAGAGTTCGGTCACGTGCACAGGCACGAAGCAGGCTTCGAGCAGGGCGAGCACGCGTGGATCGGAGAGCGACCCGGCTCTCACAGCCGTGCCACCAGCTCAACACAGGCCTGTGTCGGCGACGCCGTCGTAGCCGAACAGGAACACCGGCTTGCCGCAATCGCGGCTCTCGGCGAGCGCCTCGGTCAGCGAGGTGCGCCAGGCGAGGGCCTTCCAGCGTTCCTCGGCGGCGAGCGGCCGGGCGCGGGCGAGACCCTCCGCGATGGGGTCCGGCCGCGAGTCCTGCGCCCGGAGCAGGCTGCCGGCGAGCAGGACCAGGGCCAGCGCGCGACGGGGCATGCTCATACCTGGAAGATACCAGGAGCGGCCGGCGCCGGCGTCCCGCTCAGCGATCGAGCAGCGGCCGGAGCTTCGCCGCCAGGGCCTCGGCCATCTTGCGCTGGCCTTCGGGTCCGGGGTGCTTGTCGCGTTCGTAGAGCCGCGTGCCGACACCCTTGGCGGCGGGATCGACGAAGAGCGGCGTGAAGTCGAGCACGTCGATCCCCCGGGTGGCGAAGGCCTGCACTTCGCCGGCAAAGGCCTGCACGGGATCCTTGGCCTTGAAGAACGAGATCTCGGGCGTGGTCGCGAACACGTACGTCGCCCCATCCGCGCGCGCCAGATCGCGCATGCGCCGGTGGATCGCGAACACGACCGGTGTCGGCAGCGGCGGACCAGCCGTCACGCGGCGGCCCTCGTCCCAGGTCGCGAGGACACGCTGGCCCAGGTGCGTGCCCTTGCCCAGGCAGTCGCGGACCAGGTACTCCCAGGCGCTGCCGAGGTCGTGGATCCCCGCGGCTCGGGCGGCCAGCAGCAGCCGCCGCCCCTCCGCGGCATCCGCCGGGTGCTCGATCGGCACGCCGGCGAGCACGAGCTGCTCCCCGTCGAGCCGATACCACGGCTTGCGCAGGCCCCAGCCGAGCGGGACGCTGCGTTGGGCCAAGGGCAAGAACAGGGACATGGCGACGACGACCTTGGGCCGCAGTTCCCGACCGAAGAGCTCGTAGGTGCGCAGGAACTGATCGGTCGAGTAGGCCTGGCACGCGAGGTTGAAGACCTGCGCACGGGGGAGCAGCGTGCGCACGTGTTGCACCGCCATGTCGGTGAACGCGAGCCCGTGGCCCCAGGCCAGCGAATCGCCGACGAACACGACCGCGGGGCGGGCATCGCGCGCCTGTTCGATGTCCCGGAAGCCCCTCGAGTTGTTCCGGTACTCGATCGTGAGGGTCCCGAGGCGAGCATCGAGGACCTGACCGGTGCCCGCGAACCCAGGCCTGCCGATCCAGCCGAGTTCGCGGTGCGGCATGTTGATGCCACTCAGGGCGTCGACCACGAGCACCTCCTCGCCGACCGGCGGGCGGCGCGATCGCGTCCAGAGCTCGAAGGCAAGCGCCCCGAGCAGGACGACCAGGAGGCCGTCACCGAGCGCGTTCTGCAGGCGCCGCACCGGGTCGCGCCGGGCGGTCGCCTGGCAGACGGCCGCGAGCAACAGCAGCCCGACCCCGATCGGGACGAGCACGCGGCCCGCGGCCGCCACCAGCGCCGGAGATCCGGTCCGCGCGAGCAGGACCAGCAGCAGTGCGCCCGCGCCGCAGCCGGCGAGCGTGAGCACGAGGTGGGTCGGGCGGCGGTGCAGCATCAGAACCGGAAGTAGGCGAAGGGTTTCGCTTCGTAGCCGAGCATCGCGTCGAGCACGCAGGCGGCGAGGACCACGCGCACGAGCAGGCGCACGAGCCAGCGCTGCCGCAGCAGCGCCTCGGGATCGTCGTGCTTCCACTCGAGCCAGTCGAGCCACAGCAGCGGCGCCGCGAGCAGCAGTGCCGCGCCGCACTGCGAGAGCAGCGTCGGCGAGCCATAGGGCCGGATGGCAACCATCCGCAGCACCTGGATCCCGTGCGGCAGGTCGCGCGCGGAGAAGAGCACCACGCCGACCAGACAGAGGAGGAAGGTGCAGGCGATGCTGACCACCGTGAACAGCGAGCGGCCGGCGGCCGAGCGGAACTGCGTGCGCGGATGCAGCCAGGGCCGCAGGCGCCCGTAGGCAAACAGCATGAGACCGTGCCAGACTCCCCACGCCACGAACGCCGAGGCCGGGCCGTGCCAGAGGCCCATGATCGCCATCGTGACGATCGCGAGGCCGCCGCTGCCGAGCCGCTGCCAGAACGGGCTCACGACCATCGGCAGATACAGGTAGTCACGGATCCAGGTCGACAGGCTCACGTGCCAGCGGCCCCAGAAGTCCTGCACGTTGCGCGCGAAGAACGGCGTGCGGAAGTTGCGCGTCAGCTCGAATCCGAACCAGCGGGCGACGCCGCGCGCGATGTCCGAGTAGCCCGAGAAGTCGGCGTAGAGGGCGATCGTCCCCACGGTGGCCCCGGCGAGCACGTCGAGGCCACGCGGCCAGTTCTCCGCCTGTGGCAGGATCGCCTTCGCGATCGGCCAGAGCGGGTCGGCGACCGCGAGCTTCTTGTAGACGCCGAGGAACACGAGCCAGCTCCCGGTCAGGAAGCCGGCGACCGTCGGCTCGCGCGGCGTCTGGATCTGCGGCAGCAGCCGGCCGATGCGCTCGATGGGTCCGAGCACCAGCTGCGGGAAGAAGGTCAGGAAGAGCAGGTACTCGGGCAGGCGCGTGCAGGCCTTCGCGCGGCCCCGGTACACGTCGAGCACGTAGCCGAGCGACTGGAAGGTGTAGAACGAGATCGCGAGCGGCAGCGAGAGCGCGAGGAGCGGCGGCACGAAGGTGAGACCGGCCAGGCCGAGCA
>CAZSKV010000099.1:0-1967 GCA_964607495.1 uncultured candidatus Brocadiaceae bacterium | reverse complement strand
CTACTACGCCGTGCAGGCGTACTACACGGCGGGAGGCGAGCGCTGGGTGCGTTACTTCACCGAGATGCGCGACAAGATCCTGCTGCCGATGCAGCGCCCTGACGGCTCGTGGCCGTGCGAGTACGGGCCCGGTGACGCGTTCGCGACCGCGGTGGCGACGCTGAACCTGCAGATCCCCTACCAGTACCTGCCGATCTTCCAGCGGTGAGCAGCGCCGCACCGAACCCCGTGCCGGCACCGACGCAGGCCCAGGCGCTCGAACGCCTGCTGCACGCGCAGCGCGCGCGGCTGCGTGGCCGGTACCTGGTGCATGGCGCCGGCTATGTGTGTGCCGCGCTCGCGCTCGTCCTCGGCGTCTACTACGCGCTCGATCGCTGGCTGCATCTGCCGGTCGCGGTCCGCCTCGTGCTCTCGGCCGGGACCGTGCTCTACCTGCTGAGCGTGGCCAGGCGACGGCTGCTCTACCCTTGGCGGCGGCCGCTGGCGCGCGACGACATCGCGATCGCGATCGAGCGGCGTTTCCCCGAGCTGCACGAGGAGCTGATCTCGGCCGTGCAGTTGCAGGAGGTGCTGACCGCGGGCGGCCGCGATCCGCAGGCCCTGCGCAATCAGTCGCCGGCGTTGATCGAGCGCATCGTCGTGGAGGCCGACCAGCGGCTCGCGCAGGTGCCGATCGAGCGCCTGCTCGACCCGCGCCGCACGCGGCGACTGTGGGCCTTCGCCGGCGCGGTGATGCTCTGCCTGCTCGGCACCTTCGCCGCGAACCTCGAGAGCACGGGCGTGTTCGCGCGCCGCGTCCTGGGGGCGAGCACGCCGTACCCGCGCGAGACCTCGCTCTTCGTCGAGCTCGACGACCAGGATCCTGACCTGCGCATCGCCCGCCAGGGAACCACCGCCAAGGTCACGCTGGCTGCCGGCAGCGACCTGGTCGTGGTCGTGCGCGCGGAAGGCGTCGTACCCCGCGACGTGATGCTCGTGGTCTCTGGCACGCGCGGCACCGCGCCGCAGATCGCGATGAGCGGCAAGGGCGGCGGCCGCTTCCGCCACGTGTTCCGCAGGGTGGCCGGGGCGATGACCTTCCATGCGCGCGGTGGCGACGACGACCGCGGCGACCTCGAGGTGCAGGTCCAGGTCGTGCGCCCGCCCAGCGTCGCGACGCTGCGGGCGACGATCACCCCGCCGGAGTACGCGCAGCGCGACGTGCAGGTGCAGGCAGGCGGCGCGCTCGAGGCCCTCGAGGGCAGCAAGGTAGTGCTCGACGTGTTCCAGACCGAGGGCGAGGCCGGCGGGGGCACAGCGAGCAGCTGCAAGCTCGTGTTCCTGGAGTCGGGACGGCAGATCGAGACGCGCCTTGCGCAGCTCGCGGACGATGCCGGACAGAAGCAGGTGTTCCGCGGCGAGTTCGTGATCGACCGCAGTGATCGCTACCAGGTCGAGCTCGTCGGCGAGAAAGGCCTGCGCAACCCGCATCCGGGCACCTACTCGGTGGTGGCCGTGCCCGACTATGCGCCGGTCGGACGCCTGCTGCTGCCCGCCGAGGACAGCCTGAACGTCGTGCTGCCGCACGGCATCGTGCCGATCCGCGCCGAGCTCAAGGACGATCTCGGGCTGGCCGCCGCGCGCGCCGAGATCCTGATCGGCAAGAACCAGACGCCGGTCTCCGTCCCACTGCTCGCCACCAAGCCCGGGGATCCCCCGCTGCGCGAGGCGATCCCGCTGCACTTCTTCGATCTGGCCGGGGCGGCCACCGCCACACGCGCGAGCCAGGGCCTGGCCGGGGTCGGCGAGACGATCCTGGTCGGCGTGGAGGTGCGCGACAAGAAGCCGCCGGAGGGCACGCTGACCAAGCTCCCGGGGCGCCAACTGCACGTCGTCGGGGATGCCGACTTCGCGCGGCGCGTGGCCGGCCACTTCCGCTCGATCCGCGAAGACGTCGAGCGCGCGCTCGCCCTGCAGCAGGAGCGGCT
>CAZSKV010000098.1:0-5866 GCA_964607495.1 uncultured candidatus Brocadiaceae bacterium | reverse complement strand
CACCGCGGGAAAGCTCGCTTCGTAGTACATCTCCCGGCCGCTGATCGGGTCGCCGACCTGCTTGCTGGGCGCGAACGCCATGTAGTCCTTGACGCCGCCGATGTCGACGCCGCCACGCAGGTTCTCGATCGTGACGCCGGGGATGAGCCCGCCGCCCGGTCGCGTGAGGTCGACCCCCATGATGCGCACCGCGATCGGACGGTTGACCGGCATGGTCTCGCCGCAGGCCGGGGTCAGGCCGGTCGACGAGTACGCGTAGACGCGCACTTTGACCGGGTCGATGACGCCGGAGACGATCGGGTCGCGCTTGGTGCGCAGCTCCTCCGCGTGCGCGACGACGCGCACGTCCGGCAGGTCCTCGGGATCCTTGGCCGCGTCCGAGTAGTTGCGCAGGCTCGGCATCGGCAGCAGTTCGCCGTGCAGGTTGATCAGCATCGCGCGCCGGTACTTGTTCGGGTTCGTGCACATGTCCTCGAGCAGCAGCCGGTAGGTCGGCTCCTCCGACATGTCGTCGAGTTCCGGCGGCGGGGTCGTGCTGTTGCGCTTGGCGTCCGCGATCGCCAGGCGCCGCGCGATCACGTTGTCCACGCGCTGCTGGTGGAACGCCTGCTCCTGCGGGTAGCGCATCGCGTGGTTGAACTGGTCCGCGAGCACGTACGGGTACGGGTTCAGGTCGGTGTCGAAGCCGTGGGTGTCGACCCCGTCGTAGAGCATGTGCGCCTTGAGCAGGCCCGGCACGTAGTAGTAGGTCGAGGCCGACCCGTTCGGCATCAGCGCCGGGTAGAAGTAGACCTTCGGGATGTTGGTCCACGAGCTGGCGGTCTCGTTCAGGTACGGGCGGTACATCCGGTTGCGCCCGTAGCTCGCCTTGGTGATCCAGTGCGTGCGCACGTCGAGGCCGGGGTTGCGGCTCTTGAGGTCGCTGATCGTCGATTCGACGAAGGGCTGGATCGCGTCCATGTAGACCCACCAGCCAGGGATGTTCTCGAGCGCGATCAGGTAGATGTCGAAGGTCTGCGTGGTCGGGTAGGCGCTGCCGACCGAGTTGACCACCGACGACAGGTTCGCGAGCTGGTGCTCGACGCCGTTCATGTCCCGCTTGTAGATCCGGACCGTCACGTAGCGCACGTTGCGGTTGTTGAGCCCGGTGAACGGCTGCACGGTGATGCGCCGCGACCACAGCCATTGCCCGTCCCGCTGGTGATTGCCCGAGAGCGGATGGTCGGCAGGAACCAGCGCGCCGGACTCCTCGCTGATCGTCAGCGGCGCCTTGTTGGTCACGCCATCGTCCAGCGCGTCGAGATCGATCGCTGCCGCGGCCTCACCGCGATCCACGTAGGCCTGGACCTCGGCCAGGATCGCCTGCGCCTTGGTGAACGCGAACACCCGGTCGCTCTGGGCCTTGGTCGAGCTGTAGTTGACGCTCAGATGATTGATCAGCACGACGGCGCCGATCACGAACACGAGCATGCCGAACGCCAGTTCGGCGAACGTGAAACCGCGCTGCTCTCTCCCAGGATGCATGGATCGCATGACTCTCACTCCCCAGCCGTGATGCTGTGAATCGCTCCCGACAGTCGGTACTGGCCGATCTCCGTGCGCAGCATGTTCAGCGCACTGGAGTCGTAGTTGACGTTCACGAAGTCCGAGACGCCCGCCAGCGCGAGTGTGCCGGTGCAGACGAGGGCGCCGTTGAACTCGACCGGCGCAATGATCGTCACGTTGCCATCGACGTACAGGAAGCCGGTGAAGAACGAGTTGCTGCCCGCGGCGATCGTCACGTTGCCCTTCACGTAGACGATGCCATTGCCCTCGAGCCGGCGCGCCGCCGTGAAGGCGAGCGTCGGCACGTCGACGTAGTACAGCGACTTGAGCGGCATCGGCGACGGGAACGCGGCACTCGAGGTGATCCGGTCGTCGGCCAGCGAGCGCAGCTCGTTCTGGTCGACGCCGAACACCGCGCGCACACTCGCGTCGTAGGTCGTCGAGGGCGCGAGCGCCGGGGAGCCGGTCACCGATCCAGCGGCGACGGACGGCGTGCCCGTGCCGGAGCGGTAGAAGATGCCGGCGCCGCCGCCGCCGACGACGCGCACCTTGGAATTCGTCACCACGCCGCTCCCGGTCTCCACGCAGACGGCGGCAGCGCCCGGCGGCGACAAGGACAGGCGGCGCAGCTCGACCTCGAGGATCTCCGTGCCCAGCACCTGGTTCGGGGCCTGGTCGAAGCGGTAGCCGCCGTCGATCCGCCGGTAGACGTAGCCGACGCTGCGGATCCGCCACACGTTGCCGGCGCCGGCCGCGCCGCGCTGGGCGCTGACGTCGGTGACCTGCACCTTCTGGCGCCAGGCGAGCCGCGCCGGATCGGGGTCGGCATCCCACTGCTTCCAGACCTCGTACCGCCCCCAGATCACGCCGCTGATCTCGAACTCACGCGCGATGCCGATGTCCGCATCGTCGGTGTCCAGGATCGGCGGCGTGGTGGCCGTGTTGCGCTGCGGGGAGAACGCCACCACCGGTTGCGCGCTCT
This sequence comes from uncultured candidatus Brocadiaceae bacterium, assembly GCA_964607495.1. GTDB lineage: Bacteria > Planctomycetota > UBA1135 > UBA1135 > UBA2386 > CAZSKV01. The sequence goes on along the minus strand of CAZSKV010000098.1, from coordinate 3,339 downwards.
GGCGGCGGAACCACCCCAGCGACTCGATCAGGCCGGCGTTCGCGAACTGCGCTGCCTGACCGTGCAGACGGAAGTTCGTCTCCGTCTTCATCTGCGTCGCGTGCAGCATCAGCATCCCGGTCGTCACGATGCCGACCGTGACGATCGTGAACAGGATGCCGAGGATCAGTGCGACACCGCGTTCGTGCGCACGAGAACTGGACGCCGGATGAGAAAGCTCCTGCATGGCCGATGACCCTCGCCGGATCGCCGCGGCTGACCCGTCCGGGTCCGCAGCCGCCGTATCCGTTCGCCGGTTATCGGCAAGCTCCCGGGTCGGGCTGAGGCAGCGCGCGCCAGACAGTCGCGTTCCGGGACACTGCCGTGCTGCAGGACGCAACACTGCCGTGCGAGCGCACGCGACCGTCGGCCTCCCGCCGGCCGCCGCGCGGGTTCAGCGCACGCGGAGCTTGAGCCCCTGGGTGAACGAGATCCCCTGCAGGGCCCCGGCGTCGAGGTAGACCGACTGGAAGTAGAAGTCGGTGTTCAGCAGATAGGTGTCGTCGGGGATCGGGATCCCGAGCGCGTAGACCCCGGAACCGTTGAGGCCGTGACCGACCGTGAACGAGGGCGCGACGAGGATCGTGCCGCCGAAGATCGGGAACGACTGCTGCGCCAAGCCTGCGATCAGCACGCCGGGCGCGTTCGCGAGGCCGTTCGCGGTCGTCAGCGCGACCTGCTGCCGGCGCGCGAAACAGCCCTCGTGCCCGATCTGCGGGATCTTGTTGCCGGTGCCGGCGAGGCCCTGCCCGTAGAGGTTCGTCGCGCCGCAGGGCAAGCCGAAGCCACGCACGGCGACCACCTTGTTGCTGCCGCCGAAGGTACTGAACACGAAGTCGCCGGAGAGCGGATCGATCGCCGCGCCTTCGGCGCCGCTGAGCCCGGTCAGGAACTGCTTGCGCGAGGCGGCCACCGGATTCCCGTTCGCGTCGATCGAATAGAGCGCGACCTGGCCGGTGCCGTACTCGCAGACCAGCATCGTCGTGAAGTTCGTGAGCAGCGGCGAGTCGGGCGGCGCGTAGAAGAACCCCTCGACGCCGCCACTGATCGTCGTGCCGAGGACCAGGCTCGTAACGTCGTACGTGCCGTTCGTGTCGGCCGCCAGCGTTGCGGTCGCGAACATGTTCGAGTTGTAGGAGGCGAGCTTCAGCTTGCCGGCCTGCGGATAGCCGGCCGGAACGAACGAGAGCGCGCCGACGGATCCCGTGAACCCGTTCAGTGCGAGCGACACGCTCTTGTCCATCGCCGTGCTGCCCGGCTTGAGCTGCCCGAGCTGGTGGATGTTGTAGCGCGTGAAGAAGAGCACGCCGCCCGGGCCGAACTCGAGCCCGCCGTCGTTGTTCGGGGCCGTGGCCACCTGCACCGCCGGACCGCTGAACCCGGTCAGGTGCAGGTTCGTGTCGCGGGTGACCGGGACCTTGTAGACGACCCCGTTCGCGGTGTTGGCGGCGCCACAGAGGTAGAGCACGTTCGGCTCGCCGATCTTGAACGCCACTCCGCCGAAGTTCGGGAGCACCCCCTGCGGCGTGCCGAGCTGCCACAGGCTGTAACTCGAGTTGTACGGAGCCACGATGGTCTGGGCGGCGAGCGTGGCCGAGAGGATGCCGATCGGAAGCAGGTAGCGCATGGCAGGTGACTCCTCGAACGCGGAACGCGCAAGTATGCAACAACGCGTGCGTGGCGTCCCTGGGCCCGGCCCTCAACTTGCGACAACCAGGCGCCTGGTCCACAGTCTCGGCATGCACCGCCGCCTGGCCCTGCTCTCCCTCCTTGTCCCGTTGGCGGCGCAGGAATCGCGACCGCGTCCCAAGGCCGAACTCACGCAGCAGGAGCTCTTCCTGACCGAGGAAGTGGATGCCTCGCGATGCGCGAAACACCTGCGCATCCTGACCGAGGACCCCCACATGGCCGGCACCCCGGCCGACCGCAGGACTGCCGCGTACGTCGAGAAGGTGCTGCTGGAGGCCGGCTTCGCGACCTCGCGCAGCGAGTACCACGTGCTGCTGAGCTACCCGAAGCGCACGGCGCTCGAACTCCTGGCGCCGCACAAGCACACCTTCGACCTGCGCGAGAAGCCGCACGCCGCCGACAAGGACAGCCACGACCGCGACAACGCGATCGCGTTCCACGGCTACGCGAGGTCGGGCATCGTCGAAGGCGAGGTCGTCTACGCCCACTTCGGCCGCGACGAGGACTTCGCGTGGCTCGAAGAGCAGGGCGTGAGCGTGCAGGGCAAGGTCTGCCTGATCCGCTACGGCGGGCAGTTCCGCGGCCTCAAGGTGCAGGCCGCGCAGCGTGCGGGCGCCGCCGGCGTGCTGCTCTACAACGACCCCGAGGAGGACGGCTACCGTCAGGGCGACGTCTACCCCGACGGTCCCTGGCGGCCGGAGAGCGGCTTCGAACGCGGCTCGGTGCAGTTCATCTCCACCTACGTCGGCGATCCGCTGACTCCGGGCCGTGCCGCCACGAAGGACGCCGTGCGGATCGCGCGCGACGAGGCCGAGTGCCTGCCGAAGATCCCGAGCCTGCCGATCTCGTCGGGCAATGCCGCGCGCCTGCTCGCGCAGCTGCGCGGGCGCAACGTGCCCAAGGGTTGGCAGGGCGGCTGCCCGCACACCTACCACACGGGCCCCGGGCCAGCGGCCGTGCGCCTGACCGTCGAGCTCGAGGAGAAGATCGCGCCGATCTGGAACGTGCACGGCACGCTCGAGGGCACCGACCCGGCCGGCCGCTACGTGCTGGTCGGGAACCACCGCGACGCGTGGGTGCACGGCGCGATCGATCCCAACTCCGGGAGCGCGGTCACGCTCGAGGCGATGACCGCGCTCGGCGCCCTCGTGCGCCAGGGCTGGCGGCCCCGCCTCTCGATCCACTACGCGTCGTGGGACGCCGAGGAGTACGGCTTGATCGGCAGCACCGAATGGGTCGAGGAGCACTGCGCGGAGATCCAGCAGAAGTGTCTCGCCTACTTCAACGTCGACGCCGCGGTCGGCGGGGACCGGCTCGACGCCTCCGCTTCGCCCGAACTCGTCGACCTGCTCGCCTACGCCGCCGCGCGCACCGAGGCGCACGATGGGAAGGGCCGCTTGCTGACCCGCTGGGCGCACGGCGGCACCCGGCCGCCGGTCGGCAACCTGGGCAGCGGTTCGGACTTCACGGCCTTCGTCTGCCGCGCCGGCATCCCCTGCTTCGACCTCGGGATGAAGGGCGGCCACGGCGTCTACCACAGCGTCTTCGACGACGCCTGGACCCTCGAGCGCTACATCGACCCCGGCTACAGGCTCCACGCGACGCTCGCGC
>CAZSKV010000097.1:0-2113 GCA_964607495.1 uncultured candidatus Brocadiaceae bacterium | reverse complement strand
TGCTGCGCGTGCAGGTCAGGGCGCGCCTGCCAGATCGCCGTGGCCCGCGCAAAGAGGCGATCCAGCCGGGGCGTGGCAAGGCTCACGGCGCGCCGCCTGCGCCGCGCAACGACCTGACCCACTCGGCGAGCTGCTGCAGCGCCTGCAAGGGCGTGAGCTCCTCGGGGTTGGTGCGCGCGAGCTCCTGCAGCACCTTGTCCCGCGGCGTGACGAAGAGCTTCTGCTGCTTGGGCTGCGGCCGGTCCTGCGTCGCGGCCTGCAAGGCCTCGCTGACGTGTTCGCCCTCCTCCTCGATCCGCGCGAGCACGCTGCGGGCGCGCGCGAGCACGCCCGGCGGGATGCCGGCGATCTTGGCGACGTGCAGGCCGTAGCTCTTGTCGGTGCCACCCTCCTCGATCCGGTGCAGGAACACGACGTCCTCGCCCCACTCCTTGACCGCGACGCGCAGATTGACCACGCCCTTGCCGGGACCGGCGAGGTCGCAGAGCTGGTGGTAGTGGGTCGCGAAGAGCGCGCGGCAGCCGATGCGGTCGTGCAGGTCCTCGGCGATCGCCCAGGCCAGCGAGAGGCCGTCGTAGGTGCTGGTGCCGCGGCCGACTTCGTCGAGGATCACGAGGCTCCGCGCGGTCGCGTTGTTCAGGATGTTCGCGGTCTCGACCATCTCGACCATGAAGGTCGAAGCGCCGCGCGAGATGTCGTCCGCGGCGCCGACGCGCGTGAACACGCGGTCGACGACGCCGATCCGGGCGCGCTTCGCCGGCACGAACGCGCCGATCTGGGCGAGGATCACCAGCAGCGCGTTCTGGCGGATGAAGGTGCTCTTGCCGGCCATGTTGGGCCCGGTCAGCAGCACGAGGCGGCGCTGCGGCGGGTCGAGACGCGTGTCGTTGGGGACGAAGGTGCCGGCCGCATGCGTCGCCTCGAGCACCGGGTGGCGGCCATCCTCGATCTCGAGCACGCGCGAGTCGTCGACCAGCGGGCGGCAGTAGCGGCGTTCCTTGGCCACGTGCGCATGGCTGCAGGCGACGTCGAGCTCGGCGACCTGGCGCGCGGTTGCGAGCAGCCGCGCCGAGTGCCCGGCCAGCTCGTCGCGCAGCGCACAGAAGAGCGCGTACTCGCGCGCGATCCCGAGCTCCTCGCTGCGCAGCACCTTGGTCTCGAACACCTTGAGTTCGTCGGTGATGTAGCGCTCGGCGTTCTTCGTGGTCTGCTTGCGCACGTACTCCTTCGGCAGCTCGACGTGCTGGTGCGTGTGGGTGACCTCGATGTAGTAGCCGAACACCTGGTTGAAGGAGACCTTGAGGCTCGGGATGCCGGTGCGCGCGATCTCCTGCGCCTGGAAGCGCGCGATCCACGACTTGCTGTCGCGCGCGATCGTGCGCAGTTCGTCGAGTTCGGCGTCGAAGCCGGGACGGATCAGGCCGCCTTCCTTCAGCTGGGCCGGCGGATCGTCGGCCAGCCGCTCGGCGACGCAGCGCGCGAGATCCTCGAGCGGGTCGAGCGCGGCGCCGAGCGCACGCAGCGCCTCGCCCTGGCTCGCGGCGAGCCCGGCGCGCACTCGCGCGAGCGGCCGCAGGCTCTGCCCGAGGCCCAGCAGATCGCGGCCGTGCGCGCGGCCGGTCGCGATGCGCGCGGTCAGCCGTTCGAGGTCGAGGATCGTCCCGAGCTCTGTACGCAGGGTCGCGAGCAGCGTCGGCTCGGCGAAGAGTTCCGCGACGGTCTGCTGGCGCGCCAGGATCGCCGGCACGGCGCAGAGCGGCGCCAGCAGATGGTCGCGCAACAGCCGGCCGCCCATCGGCGTGCTGGTCTGGTCGAGCACGGCGAGCAGCGGTGTGCCGTCGCCCTCACGCAGCGTGTGCACCAGTTCGAGCGAGGAGCGGGTCGCGCGATCGAGCACCATCACCCTGCCACGCTGGAACACCTCGAGCCGGCGCAGGTGCGGCAGCGCGTGCAGCTGGGTCTCCTGGAGGTAGGCGAGGAGCGCGCCCGCGGCCCCGGTGGCCAGCGGCAGCTCGGCCACGCCGAAGCCCTCGAGGGTCCTGACCCCGAAGTGCTTGCAGAGCGCGCGTTCGCTGGTGTCCCTGCCGAAGTCGTAGCCGGCGAGCCGCGTCAG
>CAZSKV010000096.1:0-12171 GCA_964607495.1 uncultured candidatus Brocadiaceae bacterium | reverse complement strand
TCGGGGACAGGAGCCTGCATCCGCTCGGATGCGGGAGCCGGACGATCTGCGGGTTGCGGGAGGAGCGGCGGATCGGCGCGTAGCTGGCCGGATTCGCGAGCTATTCGATGGCCGGGACGCTGGGCTCCCGGACCCGTGCCCAGCGAAGGGGACCAGTATCTACACGACTTGCCAGTGCATGGCGTCGGGAGAAGCAACCATCGGATCCTGCGCCAGCAACTCCTGCAAACACCCCGCAAACTCCGCCAACTCCGGCGCCTCCGCCAGGATCTCGTGCACGGTCAGCCCGATCCGGCTGCTGCGCAGCGCCTCGCGGGCACGCTGCTGGATCCAGCCGGAGAGCCCCAGCGAAGGCAGCGCGACGACGCCGCCCGGCAGCAACTCGAGGCAGGTGTGCCGGCCGAGGATGTCGAGCAGCAGGCTCTCGCTCAGGAACTCGCCGCCGATGTCGGTCTGGTCGACGGCCTGCTTGAGTTCGGCCACCGCTGCGTAGCCGCGCCGGGTCTTGAGCTGCGCCTCGACGATCGCGAAGAGCTTCTGCAGGCGCTGCTCGTTGAATGGGTAGTTGGTCAGCAGGTCGACCCGGTCCTTGCCCGGGAACACGAAGAGACGATTCGCGCGCAGCAGGTGGCTGACCATGCGGCGGCGGGCCGGTGGCTGGTTCTGCAGGAAGCGTGACATCGGCACTTCCCCCATGGCCCGTTTGAGCGCACGCTCGATCGCGATCGTCGTGGGGGAGCGGCCTTCCTGACGCTTGCAGTACTCGAGGCAGCCGAGGTCGCGCAGGCCGGCGTCGCGACGCAGGCAGTCCGCGATCAGGAACAGCGAACGCTCCGAAGCGCCTGCGGCAACGTCCTTCAGGCGGTGCCGGCCGCCGGCCGTGCGGATCAACTCGGCGAGGCGGCGCGATTCGGGTTCGACGAGGGCGAGTTCGTCCTCGTGCAACTCGCGCAGGCTCCAGAGCTCGCGGCCGACCTGCAGGAAGCGCTCGTCGGCGCGCAGGGCGTCGAGCAGGCGGCTCTTCTTGGCCCGGTAGTGGCGGTCGCGGTAGGTGAACAGCAGGTCGTCGAGGCGCAGGGGCCGGTTCTCGCGCTGCAGGATCGCCTGCAGCCGGTCGCCGAGCGTCGAGTGGCGGCGGCTGACGAGCTCTCCGCGCTCGGGATCGATCCGGACTTCGAAGCCGCGGGTCTGCAGCAGGCAGAGCAGCAGTCCGCGTGGGGCGGGGAGCTTCTCGGCGGCGAGGTTGCGTTCGAGCTCCGCCAGCGGCACCGGCAGCAGGCGACGCGGTGTCAGATCCTTGAGCTGGCGCACGAGGCGCGCGATCTGCCGTGGCGGAAGGGTGGTCAACGCGTCGCGGTGCAGGTGGAAGTGGTTCGGAAAGCAGAAGCGCAGCAGGCGCAGGCTGGCGCGGGGGTCGAGGCCGGCGCGGGCAGGAACGTGCAGCAGGGAGTCCTTGGGGATCGCGGCGGCGGTCAGGGCACCGTCGCCGCGGGCGACTTCGCGGTCGCCGGCATCGAGCAGCCTGGCGAGCAGCGCGCGGCAGCGTGCCTCGAGGTGGCGGCGGATGCGGTCGAGGCGCAGTTCCATGCGGCGCTCCGAGATGCGCAGCGTGTGTGCGAGATCGGCCGGGGTCACGGCATGGGTGTAGAAGCCCAGGTGCTTGCCGAAGAACTCCTGCTCGCGCGCGCTGAGCGCGGCAAAGAGGTGCTCGAGCACCCCGGGCAGAGTGGTCGGATCGGCCGCGGGCGCGTGGCCCATCTGGGCGAGGCCGGGTGCGACCAGATGGTCGAGGGCCTTGCTGATCGCGGCGAGGGCGGCGGTGCCGAGCGCGGGATCGGCGGCGATGCTCTTGGCGCCGCGGAGCAGGGCCTCGACGTCGCCGAGTTCGTGGCGCAGGAGACCGCGGCGCAGTTCTGCTTCGAGCACGAGGCTCTCGGTCGGGAAGGCGAGCAGGCGCACGGGCAATAGCTGCAGCGGGTCGGCTTCCTGGCTGTGCCGCACGATGGCGGCGACGACCTGGTTCCAGGTGGTCGTGGCGAAGCCACGCTGGGCGAAGAGCTTCTCGCGCGGCGTGAGTTGCAGGTCACCGACCGTGCGCACTTCGAGCTTGGCGAACGCCGCGAGCGCGCGTTGGTTGGTCACGAGCTCGGTCAGTGGCCGGGTGAGCAGCTCGGCCGGCAGCTCCTTCGGCAGCGAGCGGACGCCGGGCTTCTGGCTGGACCTGCTCATCGGCTGGCTCCTGGCCGGACGACGCGGAACCGTGGCGCCTGGCTGGCCCGCTGGGCGAGGAAGCGCCGGGCGGCGGCCGCGGTGGCGGACGAAGTGGCGGCGGCGAGGTCTTCGTCCGGGACGCCGCTCTGCAGGGCGAGGGCGGCCGCGCGCACGCAGGCGGCGTCGTCGGGGAGCGAGCGGGCCAGGGCGAGGAGTCCGCTGCGGGCGGCCTGACCAGGAACCTCGGCGAGCAGGGTGAGCGCACGCTGCTGGCCGGCGGGGTCCTGAGGCAGGGCGCGGCTCACGAGGTCGGCGGCGTGCGCGGCATCGATCGCGGGTGCAGCCGCGAGGGCCAGCGGCGCGAGGGCGCCGAGCCGGCCGGCGAGGTACTCGCCGACCAGCAGTTCGAGCGCTGGTGCCGAGTGCATGCGGACCGCGGCGGTCACGAGGCTCGCCGCGGCCGGATCGTGCTGCCGCAGGGCCGGAGCCAGGGCCAGCGCGACCGGGCCGGCGAGTTCGGCGGCTAGGCCCTCGAGGCCGGGCTGGTGGGCGAGCGCGAGCGCGGCATCGGTGCGGATGCGCGGGGTCTCGCTCGCGAGAGCCGCGCCGAGCAGGCGGGCGCGGTGCGTGGGGTCGCTCGTGCGCAGCAAGGCGTCGACGTGCGGAACGAGCTGCGGTTCGAGCGCCGGCAGCGCGCGGGCTCCGGAGTGCACGAGCTGCCAACCGCCCTCGTGGCGGCGCAGGAACGCGAGGTGGGCAGCGCCCGGCAGCACGCCGAAGAGGGCGCGGCCGCAGCCGCGTTGCACTGGTTCGCGCAGCTCGAAGGTGCCGGGAACCTCGCCGTGCAGGACGCGCTGCGTGGCGAACACGACGCCGAGCAGGGGTCCGTTCACGTCCCGCAGGGTCAGGGCCCGCACGACGGCGATCGCGTCGGCCCGGTCGGTCAGGCGCGCAAGCGTCGAGGCCTCGTCCTGGGCGGCGAGCGGCGTCACGAGGGAGAGCAGCAGCGGGAGCAGGAGCTTGGACATGGGATCACCGCAGCAGGAGTCGCTGGCGCAGGTAGGCGAGATTCAGGTCGCGGAAGGAGAACGGCAGCGCGACGAGTCCTTCGTAGGAGACGGCCGGGGCCATCACGTCGGTCGAGCCCGCGTACTCGTCGTGCAGAGACTCGTCGCCGTGCAGGCCTCGCGGCGAGTGGCCGGCGGCAGTCAGCCCGACCGCGTGTCCGATCTCGTGCGCGAGCACGGTGCCGATCGCGAGCGCCCAATCGTCGGCGGCCGAGAACACCGCCAGGTAGCGGGCACGCTGCGCGAGCGACGCGGTCTCGAAGTCGAAGCCGCTCGCGAGCACGGTCGAATCGAGCGCGTGGGCGCCGGCCGGGGTGCCGCCCATCTGCGGGCAGATGTTCAGGAAGCGGCGCGCGAAGGTGGTCGTGTAGGCCGGATAGACCTGGATGTGGATCGCCGCCTGGTAGAGGAACATCTCGGCCGGGAACACGCCGAGGCCCGGGCGGGTGGCGATGTTCAGGTCGCTGAACGAGGAGTTCTTGTGATCGTAGTAGGCGCGGCCGAGCGTGCCGGTCGAGTCGTTGCCGTAACGGCGGCCGGCGGCGCCTTCGGGATCGAAGCCGCTGCAGGCGATCTGCATGTGCGGCAGGCCATAGGGGCGCTTGCTGGTCAGACGGATCGGCACCGAGGCGTCGCCGAGCGTGGCACTGTCCGCGGCGCGGTGCAGCAGGGCATTGGCCTGGGCGAGGATCGCGTCGCGGACGACGGCGGCCATGCGCGCGTTGGTGCCCGAGCCGTCCCCGGCGACCTGGAAGCCCAGGCGCAGCAGATCGTCCTCGAGATCGGGCTTGCCGTTGCCGTCGCGATCGAGGTCGAAGCGGACCCAGACCACCTGCGTGCGTTCGAAGGGCAGCGTGTCCTGGTCCGCCTGCTGCACCGTGAACGGGAGCGTCCCCGCGGCGCCGACGTTGCCCGAGAGATCCTCGAGGGTCGCGCGCAGCGTGTACTTGCCGGCGGCCAGCCGGTTGCCGATCGGCAGGCGGTAGCTCAGGCGCTCGGCGGTGAGCGTGGCAGCGGCGAGGATGGTCTCCGGTCCGGGTGCGGCGCCGGGTCCTTCGATCGTGACCTGGACGGTGCCCATGTCGAGCGAGTAGTCGCCCGGGTCGTAACCGTCGACCTCGAGCGTGAAGCCGAACGGCGGCACGACCATGTCGCTCTTGCGCACGTCGGCGGCTGCATTCAGCGTGAGCGACACGACCGGAGCGATGGTGTCGTGACCGAAACCGACGCGGAAATTGCTGACTAGATCGTCGGCGAGGCCGTTGCCGCTGGTCTCGCGCAGGCCGCCCGCGCCGCCGGTCAGGGTCAGCGTGTAGGGTGCGCCGCCCGCGAGGTTCGTGGCCGGGGTGAAGCGGACCACGCGGCCGGACCCGAGCAGGGTCACGGTGCCGGGAACCACCTGGTTGCCCGCGTCGCGCAGCTGCACGGTCGCGGACGACACGGTGCTGGGATCCAGTGGCTCGCTGAACACGGCGCTGATCCGGGCGCCGCGCGGCACGCCGAGCGCGCCGTGGGGTGGCTGCACGAACACGCTCGGCAACGTGGCGTCGTCCGCGGTCGTGAACGAGAGGCTGATGTCGGCCGCGAGCGGGATGCCGTGCTGGTCGCGCAGGCCTTCGGCGCCGCCGCGGCAGGTCAGCGTGTAGCGCGTGCTCGGGCGCAGGTTCAGCACGGGCACGACCTGCAGGCGCGTGCCTCCGGCCATCGGATTCAGCGCGATCGCCACGTCCTGCGTGCCGTCGTCGAGGCGGATCGTGGCCGTGGTCGACCGGGTCGCGTCGAGCGCCTCGGAGAAGGTCAGGGTCGGCGTCGCGTTCAGCGAGACGCGCGTCGCCAGGGCGGCCGGGTGGCTGCTGGTGAGCGTCGGCGCGGCCGTGTCGTTGCCGACCGAGAACGAGATCGTCGAACCGATCTGCAGCGGATTGCCCGAGAGGTCGGTCGGTCCCGCCGGGCCGGTCAGCAGCGCGAGCACATAGGCGCGGCCGGGCACGAGCGGGGCGTTGGGTACGAGCCGCAAGGTCCGCTGCGAGCTGTCGGCGGCGACCGTGAAGGTCACGAAGCTCGCGTAGCTGTCGACGAAGAGCACGCTGGTCGCCTCGACGCTCGCCGGGTCCATCGATTCGTCGAAGGTGAACGCCGGTTGCACGAGCGGGGAGAGGTCGGTGCCCCCGTTTGGCCAGCCCGAGAGCGCCCGCGGCGCGGTGGTGTCGGCGATGGTCCGGAACGACACGTTCCAGCTCGCGGCCATCAGGTTGCCGGCGCGGTCCTTGATGCCCGAGGTGCCGCCGCGCGCGGCGAGCGTGTAGGCGCGGTCGCCCGCGAGATCGAGCAGGGGATCGACGGTCACGACGCTGCCCTGCAGCGTGAGCGCGGCGGGCCAGGTCGCGCCGTAGGCATCGCGCAGGTAGACCGTGCTCGATGCGACCGTGGCCGGCAGCAGGCGCTCGCTGAACGTGATCGTGAAGTTCTGCGTGCGGCTGACGTGGATCGCGCCCGGAGCGACCGAGGCCTGGCTCACGGTCGGCGGCGTACTGTCCAGGGTCTGGAACGAGAACGCGATCGCATCCTCGAGGATGCGGCCGCCGGTGTCGCACACCAGCGCACCGACGTGCATCGTGTACTCGGTGGCCGCGGCGAGTCGCGCACTCGGCGTGAAGCGGACCGTGCGGCCGCCGTCGACGACGGCCCAGGCCCCTTCGACCCGCTGTGCGCTCGCCGTTGCCTCGAGGTAGCTGTCGCCGTCGGCGAGGCACTCGGGGACGACGACGCCGTCGAACGCCATCTCGACGCTCGTGTCCAGCGGCACCTGCACGGCGTCGTTCTCGGGCACATGCCCGAGCAGCGACAGGTTGCCGGTCAACCCCGAGCCGCCGCCGCCGGAGGAGCCACTGGTGCCGCCGCCACCACCACCACAGGCCGTGAGCAGCAGCGCGCCTGCCAGCACAGCCAAGTCACGATGTACCCGTCTTCCCATTCCCGGTTGTCCTCACCTCGGTGCGCGAACAGCAACGCAGATCGGTGCAGGAGGCGGGGGGGAGTTGAATCGGATTTCAGGCGCGGTCGAGCCACCGATGCCAGGGTCGGCTCGCGGCGCGTGCAGAGCTGTCGAGAGTTGCGACGTCCCGCCCGGTCCCGGGCTGGGACGGGTTCACTCGGCCCAGCGGCAGAACAGGTACGACACCGGCTGCGCGAGCCAGGCGAGGAAGCTCTGCTGGTACGGGGCCGTGAGCAGGCGGCCGAGATCGGCGCGCGGCAGCCAGGCCGTGGCGAGCACCTCGGCGCCGGCGGCCGGTTCGCCCGTGAACTCCCGCACGTGGAAGAAGAACGAGCGCCAGGCATGCCGGCGGCGGCCAGCGACGACGCGCTCGCCCTCCTGCAGGAACGCGAACTCCGGTGGGCCGGCGAGCACGAGGCCGGTCTCTTCGCGCACTTCGCGCGCGAGTGCAGCGGGCAGCAGTTCGCCGGGTTCGACCTGGCCTCCGGGCAGGTCCCAGGTCAACGTGTCGCGGCCGCCGATCCGCCGGCGATTCTGCACGAACAGGAACGCGTCGCCGCGCGTGAGCAGCGCGAACGCGCCGAGGAAGTCCCTATCGCGCAGGCTGGGCTCGCGGAACTCGGATGGATCGGACATCGGCGAGTGCGCGTTCATAGGCGGCGAGGAGCCGCTGCGCCACCGCCGCCGGGTCGTGCCGCGCCGCGAGGCCGCGGTTGTCGACCGGCGCCTGGTGCACCGCGCGGACGGCAGCAGCCAGGCCCTCAGGGCCGAGTCCGGGCGCGACGAGCCCCTGGGGAAAGTGCGCAGCGAGCACGTCGACCACGCCCGGCACCGCGAACCCCACGACGGGAACGCCATGGGCCAGCGCTTCGAGGGCGACCAGTGGCAGGCCTTCGCGGCGGCTCGGTAGCAGCAGCACATGGCTCCTGGCGTAGACCGGCGTGGGATCGCTGCGGGCTCCGAGCCATTCGATGCGGTCGCGCGCCGCCGCCGCAGCCAGGGCGCGCGCTTCGCCATCGCCGGCCACGAGGCCGCGCCAACCGGGCAGGAGGTCGAGGGTCTGCAGGTAGAGCGGGAAGCGCTTGATCGGCGCGAGACGGCCGACCCAACCGAGCACCGGGCCGCCCGCGGGTAGCGGGCGCGCGGCAACGGCCGTGGGCAGTGCGAGGGCTGGCGGCAGGACCTCGATGCGCTCGGCCGCGCAGATGCCGAGCGCAGCGAGCTCGTCACGGCAGGTCGCGCTGACCGCGAACACGAGATCGGTCCGGCGGGCGAGGCGGCGTTCGAGCACGCGCAGCAGCGCGCTGAGCACGGGCCCGAAGTAGTCGCGCAACACGTGGCCGTGGAAGGTGTGGGCGACCACCGGCACGGCGGCGTGCCGGGCCGCGCGGCGGCCGACGAGACCGGCCTTGGTGGTGTGGGTGTGCACGACCTGTGGCGAGAAGGTGCGCAGCAGGTCGGTGATCCGGTGGATCGCCGCCAGGTCTGCCCACGGTGCGTGGCGCCTGCCGAGTTCGGGCACCACCACGAACCCGGCGGCCGTCTGGCCGGCCTCGCGCGCCGCCTCGAGGCTGAGCAGCGGCACGCCTGCGGCCTGCAGGTCGAGTCCGGGCTCGTCCGTGGCCGTGCCGACGACCAGCAGCGTGCGCACGCCGAGCGCGGCATGGGCGTGCCACAGGGCCACGGCCTGCCGGGTCGGCCCCCCGAGGTTGGGCCGGGTCAGCACGCGCAGCACGCGCATCACGCGCATCGCGCGGCCTCGCGGTCACGCAACCACAGCTCGAAGGCCGCGAGCAGGAACCAGGCGTGTCCTAGGCCGAGGTGACCCTGGCGTTGCGCTGCGAGCAGGGGCGTCACGGCCTGTGCGCGCAGGTGGGGGCGGGCCAGAGAGCGCGGCTCGGCGAGGAGGTCGAGCAGCCAGGGGTCTTCGCCCAGCCAGCGATCGAGCGGCAGCGCGAAGCCGCGCTTCTTCTGGCGGAACACGGCGGCGGGGACGGTCGCGGCGAACGCGCGGCGCAACGCGTGCTTGCCGGGCCGCGCGCTGGCCGGCGGCCGCACCTCGGGCGCGGACTTCACGGCGTGGTCGAGGAACGGACAACGACCCTCGATGCCCGCGGCCATCCACGCGACGTCGAGCTTGGGCAGCAGATCGCAGGCCAGGTACTGTTCGCGGTCGAGGCGGACCAGCGTCGTGAGGCAGCTCTCCTGCGTGCGCAGCGGCGGCAGATCGGGCGCCGTGAGCACCTGGCGGCGGAAGGCCGCGGGCGTCGCTTCGAGCAGCACTTCGGCCGGCACGGGTGCCTGACAGGCCCGCAGCAGCCGCGCCGTGCGGCGCATCGACCAGGCCGGGGCCGGCAGCCAGCGCAGGCCGTGACGCGGCAGGATCCGGGCCGCGCGGTGGCGTGGGTAGCCGAGGAAGAGCTCGTCACTGCCCTCGCCCGAGAGCAGGACCTTGATCCCGTCCTGGCTGGCCCGCCGTCCGAGCGCATGCACGGCCAGCAGGGAGGGATCGCCGAGCGGCAGGCCGGCGCAGCGCACGAGCCAGGGCAGTTCGCGCAGCAGGGCCGCGTTGCCGCCGACCTCGACGAGTTGGTGACCGAAGCGGCGTGCGACCCGATGCGCGAGTGCCCGTTCCGCCGTCGGCGCGCCGTCGGCGCAGAACTGGTAGGCCGGCAGGTGCCGGCCCGCGGCGTCGAGGGCGGCCGCGAGGCAGGAGGAGTCGATGCCGCCCGAGAGCGCGAGGCCGACCGGCACTTCGGCACTGGCGCTGCGCCGGGCGGCCTCGATCAGGCGGTCGCGCAGCGAGCCCGTCGCGGGGACGGGGGGCAGGCCGGCGACCGGCTGCAGGTCGCGGCCTCCGCGTGCGACCGCGGCCCCGCGCAGGTCGTCGAGCACCTGCAGGCCCGGCGCGGCGCTGCTGACGCGCGTGAAGAAGCCGAAGCGGAAGAAGCGGCTGCGCTCCGCCGGCGTGAGTTCGAGCGGCAGGCCGAGGGCCTGCAGCGCGGCCGCCGTCGAGGCGAAGGCGACGACCGAGTTGCCTTCGAGCACGACGAAGAGCGGCTTCTCGCGCTCGGCGTCGCGCACGAACCAGAGCGTGCCGTCACGCGGATCGAGCACGGCCCCGGCCCCGTGGCCGCTGCCGCGCGCCAAGGCCTGCTCGCCGTGGGTCTCGAGCCGCAGCAGCAGGAGCTCCGCGTCGTTGCGGGTCCTGGCCCGGGGGCCGAATTCCTGCCACTCGGCCGCCGCCGAGGTCACGGCGCCATTCCACAGCGCGATCCTGCCGGTGCGCGGGCAGACGATCGGCTGCGGCGCGCTCTTGTCGCTGATCGCCAACCGCGTGACGCCGAGCCACCAACCGCCTGCGGCCAGCAGCGTCTGGTCGTCCGGCCCGCGCCACGCGAGGGCCTGCAGCGCCCGCGCGGCATCGGCGCGGGTCGCGAGGGTCTGGCGGATGCCGAGGATGCCGCACATCGGGGGGTGGGATCGTCTGACGGTCGACGGGAACTGCAAGCCCTCGTTTGGACGGCGGCATGGGCCGTCTCTCGCACGGCCTGCGTGATCGTCGCCGTGACCGGGCCTCTTGGCCCGTGGATGAGCCTGCTGCTGCAAGCGTTGCTGGTGTTCAGTGTCGAGGCTCCGACTGCCGTCCGCTTCGGCGTGCCCTTGCCCGAGCGCGAGCTCGCGCGTGGTCTGCGGCTCGAAGGCCCGGGCGCTGCCCAGCTGCAGTGGCGCCGGCTGCAGCCGCAGCCCGACCCCGTGACCGGCCGGACCTGGGTCGAGATCGCGGTCCAGGGCGCCAGCGGGCGCATGCGCATCCATGCCGGCGGTCAGCCCGCGGGCGGCGGGCTCTTGCGCTTGGGCAGCGACGAGGAAGAATCCGAGTCGGCCCGCGTGCGGGTGCGCACCTGGCAGTGGCAGGACGGCCGGGTCGACCAGCTCGCGCGCACGACCTTCACGGCTCCGGCGGCGCTGCAGGATGGCGAGGAGTTCGCGCCGGGGGAGTCGCTGAGCGACGCCTCGCCGGAGCTGGACCGGCGCTGGCTCGGGGTGCGCATCGCGCGCGCGTTCTGGCAGGAGGCGATGGTCCTGCCGCGCGATCTCGGGCACGGGCGCACGCTGCGTGACGAACTGCGCCGCTACGCGCTCCTCTTGCCCGAGGCCCCGGGGCGGCGGGGCCGGGGTGACCACGTGCGTTCGCGCCAGACGGTCACCAACCACGAGTTCGACACCGTGCTCGGCCTGGCCCGGCTCGGTCTCTATTGCGGGGACGAGCGGCTGCTCGCGCAGGCGCTCGCGGCAGCCAGGCACCTGGTCGACATCGATCTCGATGCGCGTAGCGGCCTGCCGTTCCGGCACGGGCCCGACCATCGGGTGTCGCCGCCCGAACATGGGCATGCCTGGCTCTCGGGTCTGCTGCTGGTCGGCTGCCTGGCGGCCGACGACGAGTTGATCGCGGCCGCGGGTGGGATCGCGGCAGCCTTGACCCGGCGCCTGGGCGGCGGCGAAGGTCGCCGCGAGCGGTTGCGGGACTTCGGCTGGCCGTTGCACGAACTCGAGAGCTGGCTGCGCTTCGCTCCGGACCGCGCGGCTGCGCGCATGGCCAGCCGGCTCGCAGCCGAGTGCGTGCGCCGCTTCGACCGCGCCGCGCGCTGCGTGCGCTTCGGTGAAGGCGAACGCGCACATGGGCTCTATCTCGACCGCTGCTGGCTCAGCGGCGGCGTGCTGCTGCCCGGCATGCGCGCCCATGCGCAGCGGAGCGGTGATCCCGGCGTGTGGGGCGTGTGCGCGCAACTGGAGGCGGGCCTGTTGGCACGGGTGGCGAGCGGTCGCGACGGCTTGCCGCTGCGTGCGCTCGTCGCCGGTCCGACGACGATCGACGAACTGCGGGTCAGCGCCGCGCCCGAGGCCTGCATGCTCCTCGACGGGATGCCGAGCACCGCGCTCGCGCGCGTGCTGCAGCGGCCACAGGTGCGCCGCGCCCTCGCCGGGATGCTGCGCGAGGACGACCCGGACCTCGCGACCAGCTGGTCGATGATCGCCCGCTGCGAGTGGGTCTACCGCTGAGCGCGAGGCACGCGCGGGGCGGCGCGTCCTCAGCGCCGGATCGCGAGCTTGCCTTCGAGCAGATCGTTCTCGCGCACGACCTCGATCTGCACGAGATCGCGCCCGCGCAGCTTGTCGATCAGGTCCTCGGCGGAGCCGAAGGCGTAGCGGCGCGACCGGCCGAAGAAGTCGGGCACGGGCATCGCGACGATCGCGTCCCCGGGCTTGAGTCCCAGCTCGTGCGCGGGACCGTCCTCGTGCACGCGCTTGACCCGCAGCGCGACCGGCAGCAGCTGGTAGCGCGTGTAGCCCTGGTGCTCGTAGAAGGCCTTCGTCACGCGGCGCAGATAGTCCAGGTCGCCTTCGCGGCCCACCTCCTCGACTTCGGCGCCGATCAGGCGCACGAACGCGTAGTCGACCTTCGACAGCGGCGTGGCTTCGAGGCGCAGATCGGCGCCGCGCCGGTGCACGAGCAGCGGCATCGGTTCGCCGGCCCGGGCCTGCAGCGCGCGGCGCGCGAAATCGAGCGCGGTGCCGATGCGCTCGCCGCCGGCGGCGAGCAGCAGATCACCGGCCCGGAGCCCCGCGCGCGCGGCAGGCCCCTGGGGGTGCACCTCGGCGACCA
This sequence comes from uncultured candidatus Brocadiaceae bacterium, assembly GCA_964607495.1. Taxonomy (GTDB): domain Bacteria; phylum Planctomycetota; class UBA1135; order UBA1135; family UBA2386; genus CAZSKV01. The sequence goes on along the minus strand of CAZSKV010000096.1, from coordinate 230 downwards.
GCGGCCGGCCCTCCTGGTCCTTGACCGTGAACCCGAGCCAGACCGAGGCAAGGTTCTCGCTGGAGAGCAGCACGCTCTCGAACACCTTCTTCATCGTGTTGACCGGGATCGCGAAGCCGATGTTCTCGGCGCCCTGGGCCATCGCGTTGTTGATCCCGATCAGCTTGCCCGTGATGTCGATCAGGGCGCCGCCGCTGTTGCCCGGGTTGATCGCGGCGTCGGTCTGCAAC
>CAZSKV010000095.1:0-3153 GCA_964607495.1 uncultured candidatus Brocadiaceae bacterium | reverse complement strand
GTGCTCTTCAGCGGCTTCGGCACCGGGGACACGCATGCCGGACCCAGCCACCTGCGCTACGGCTTCGACGGCTGGATCTGGGGCACCTGCGGCTACTCGGGGTTCTCCGGCGAGGTGGGCGGCAAGCGCCTGCGCTTCGGTTCGGGGATCTTCCGCTTTCGCCCCGACGGCAGCGCGCTCGAGTTCCTCGCCAGCACCGACAACAACACCTGGGGCCTGTCGTTCGCCGCCAGCGGCCTCGCGTTCGCATCGACCGCGAATGGCAACCCGAGCGTGCACCTGGCGATCGAGAACCGCCACTTCGAACGCATGCGCGGCCTCGCGGCACCGGTTCTGCCGACGATCGCCGAGACTTCGCTCTTCCACCCGATCACCGCCGGCGTGCGCCAGGTCGACTACCACGGCCGCTACACGGCCGGCTCCGGCCACACGCTCTACACCGCGCGCGCGCTGCCGGCTGCGTTCTGGAACGACGCGTTCGTGTGCGAGCCGACCGGTCACCTGATCGGCCGCTTCGAGCTCGAGGAGAAGGGTGCGACCTTCGTCGCGCGCGACCGCTGGAACCTGCTCGCGAGCGACGACGAATGGTGCGCGCCGATCGCCGCCGAGGTGGGGCCGGACGGCAGCATCTTCGTGCTCGACTGGTACGCGTACATCGTCCAGCACAACCCGACGCCGCCCGGTTACGAGACCGGCAAGGGCGGGGCCTACGTCACGCCGCTGCGCGACAAGACCCACGGCCGGATCTGGCGGATCACGCGCTCGGGCGCGAGCGCGCCGGCGGCCGTGCCGGATCTCGAGCGGGCGGAGGCCGGCCGCCTCGTGCAGATTCTGGCCGACGACAACCTGCTGTGGCGGCTGCACGCGCAGCGGCTCCTGGTCGAGCGTGGCGAACGCGGGCAGCAGGAGGCCCTCGTGGCCACGCTCGCCGCAGCGGGCGCCGCCACCGGCACGCCGGCACTGCACGCGCTGTGGACGCTGCACGGACTCGGCGCGCTCGCGCCCGAGGTGGTCACGCGCGCGCTCGCGCACCCGGCGTGGCCGGTGCGGCGTGCGGCCGCGCTGCTGCTGCCGCGTGACGCGGCCGCGCGCGCGGCGTTGCTGGCCGCCGGGTGCCTGCAGGCTCCCGAACCCCAGGTCCGCCTGGCGGCCCTGCTCGCCCTCGCCGAGATGCCGGCTGATGCCGAGGTGGGAGCGAGCCTGGCCGGCTTCCTCGCGGCGCCGGACGTGCAGCAGGACCGTTGGTTGCTCGCCGCCGGCACGCTGGCCGCGGGGCAGCACGCGGCCGGGTTCCTGGCCGAACTCCTGCGCACCGGCACTGCCGTGGCCGCGGCCTCGGCTCCGTCGCGGCAGAACCTGATCCCCGACCCGAGCTTCGAGGCAGGCAGTGCCGAGTGGACGGGCGTCCGCTATTCCGGGACGGCCCGCCACAGCCGTGCCGACTCCGGCAGTGACGGCGTGCGCTCGCTGCGCATCGACTCCGAGTCCGGCGCCGACGCCAGCTGGAGCGCGCGCGTGCGCGTGCAACCGGGCACGCGCTACCGGCTCAGTGGCAAGATCAAGACCGCAAACCTGCGCGCACTGCGCGGCGGTTCCGGTGCGCTGCTGAACGTGCACGAGCTGCAGGGCGGCGGCACCACCGTGCGCACCGAGCCCGTGACCGGGACGCGCGACTGGACCGAGGTCATGGTCGAGTTCGAGAGCGGCGAGCGCACCGAGCTCACGATCAATTGCCTCTTCGGCGGATGGGGGTGGGCCGCCGGCACCGCCTGGTACGACGAGATCACGCTGCTGCCGGTCGCGGCGCCGGCGCTGCAGGGTCCGCTCGGCGTGGTGACCGCGCGGGTCGTGCGCCACTTCGCGGCCACGGCGAGCGCGGAGGCCGTGCTGCGGCCGTTGCTGGCCCTGCGCGCCGCGGCCCCACCGTTGCGCGCGGCCCTGCTGCAGGGTCTCGTCGCCGGCTGGCCGCAGGGTCGGCCCTGTGCGTTCGCGCCGGAGGCGCGCGCCCCTCTCGCCGAGGTCGTCACGGCGCTCGATCCGGCGGCGCAGCTGCTCTGCGTGCGCTTCGCCGACAAGACTGGCGATCGCAGCTGGCTGCCGGCCGCGCTGCTGCCGGCCCTGGCTGCTGCCCAGCGCCAATCCCTGGCCGATCCGGCCCTGCCGGTCGCGGCCAGGGCGCAGGCCGCGGCCGATCTGCTCGCGCTGACGCCGGACCCCGAGAGCATCGCCGCGGTGCTCGCGCCAATCGGACTCGCCGCCGATCCGGCCCTGGCCGAGGCCCTGCTGGACGAGCTCGCGGCCGTGGCCGCGCCCGAGGTCGCCGCGGCCGTGCTCGCGGCGTGGCCGCGCTACTCGCCGCGCGCCACCGCGCGCGCGATCACGCTGCTGCTGCGCCGGCCGGCCTGGACCGCGGCCCTGCTCACCGCGCTCGAGACGAACCGCGTGCCGCGCGCGGCGCTGTCCGCCGCCCACTGGCTCGCGCTCGGCGAGCACCCGGACCGCGGACTCGCGGCGCGCGCGCGCGCGCTGCAGGCCGCCGGCGGGCAGGAGCGCCAGCAACGCCTCGCGCCCTACCTGGAGGCGGCCGAGCGCAACGGCGACGCCCGGCGCGGCGAGGCGCACTTCCTGGCCAACTGCCTGGTCTGTCACGAGCTCGCGGGGCGCGGCGGCAAGCTCGGTCCCGCCCTGACCGGGATCGGCAAGCGCGCCAAGGCCGATCTGCTGCTCGACGTGCTCGACCCCAACCGTTCGATCGAGGCGACCTACCGTCTCTGGCAGGCCGAGACCAAGGGCGGCGAGGTGCTGGCCGGCCGCCTGCTCGGCGAGTCGGCGACCACGGTCACGCTCCTCGATCTGGGCGGCAACCGCCACGAGCTCGAACGCACCGAGCTCAAGTCGCTCGCGATCTCGCCCCTCTCGACGATGCCCGAGGGCTTCGAGCGGCTCGGCGTCGAAGGGCTCGCGGACCTGCTGGAGTTCCTGGCCGGCCAGAGGTGAGGCTTGACTGAGTCGAGGGCCTCGCTACCTTCCTCGCCTCCTTTCGCGCCTCTGTAGCTCAGTTGGTAGAGCAGCTGACTCTTAATCAGCGGGTCCCAGGTTCGAGTCCTGGCGGAGGCACCAGACTTGCGCGCCGCCTCCCGCGCGCGGAGAAGG
>CAZSKV010000094.1:0-4468 GCA_964607495.1 uncultured candidatus Brocadiaceae bacterium | reverse complement strand
GCCTGGCGGCGGCGCCGCTGCTGCGTGCCGAACGCGAGGCGTTGGCCTGGTTGCGCGCCGACCCCGGATCCCCGGCCGCCGCGGCCGACGTGGCGCGGGTGCTCCTCGCCGGCGGCGATCGTGAGCTCGCGCTGGTGTTCGCCAACCACGCGGCCGCACTCGCGGCCGCAGTGCCGGCCGACGCCGGAACCGCAGACACCGACGAGTCCGGGCCACCGCCCCCGCACGCGGTCGACCCGCAGGAACCGTGGCGTCTGTTCGCGGCCGCGGTCGCAGCGACGCCGGTGGACGGCGAGCGATTCCTGCCCGAGCTGCAGCGCGCGCTGGCGGCCGCCCGCGCCGCCTCGCTGCCACCGACCGCCTGGTGGGCGACCGCAGCCCGCGCCAGCAGCGAGTACCGCAGCACGGACTACAGCGCGCAGCGCGCCACCGGCGCCCCGGACGTTCCACGCGCCGGCGACCACAAGAACGGCTGGGCCAGCAAGACGCCCGATGGCGGCGAGGAGTGGCTCGAGCTCGACTTCCCGGTCGCGACCCATGCGATCGCCGTGCGCGTCGTGCAGCACCTGAACCCCGGCGCGGTCGTGCGCATCGAGGCGGTCGCGGCCGACGGTGGGCGCACGACGCTGTGGCTGGGGCCCGATCGGACCGCCTACGCACCGAACCAGATCGGCACGCTCGTGGCGAGCTTCCCGCGCACCGCGACGCCGGTGCAGCGGGTGCGTCTCGTGCTGGACACCAGGATCGGCGCCGGCTGGAACGAGATCGACGCGGTGCAGCTGGTGGCCGCGCCGCACTGAGGTTGCCGGCCCGCAGGGTGGGTCACGCAGTCATCGCGGCGCATCCGCGCGGCAACCATCCGGTCCGCGGACAGCGTACGTCGCGGATGCGCACACACGGGCCGTTGATCGCCCTGGCCCGGCACTTGCGCCAGGACGCGCGAATCACCCATCCAAGGAGAACCCTGATGCATCGCCTCGCCCTGATCCTGCTCGCTGGTCTCGCCGGCTGTTCCGGCGGCGGCTCCTCACCGTCCGCCTCCGGTGGCGGCAACGGCGACACCCTGCTGGTCGTCGACACCGCCAGTGGCACCGAGGACTCGCTCGCGGGCCGCCTGTCGGTCGTCGCGCTCGAGCGGCCGAACGGCTCGTTCACGCCGAACCTGCTGGCCGGCGAGGGCCAGGTGACGGTCGCCGACCCACTCGCCGCCGGTTCCCTGCTCGCCCTGCGGAACATCCCCGAAGGCGACTATGTCGCGCTGCGGCTGCTCTTTGCCCCGGACTCGTTGCGCTCGCGTGACCGCGACGGCCGGGAGCACGAATCCGAGTTCGGGCGCAACGACCTCCGCATCGAGTTCGAGGATCCGTTCCAACGCAGCCGCGGATCGGACGACTGGCTCGAGCTGCGCCACCGGAGGTCGGCCGAGATCCGGCGCGGTGGTGCCCGGGACCTGTGGCTCCCCTGGTTCGGTCTGCGACGTGGCTCGTTCCACCAGCGCAATCAACTCGAGGTCACGATTGCGCGGGCGGACCTCGCGTCGCGAATGCTCACGGGCACGCTGCGGACCGGCTCGGGAACGATCGCGACGACCTTGGTGATCCAGGCCGGCGCGTTGCTGACCGAACGCAGCGAGCAGCGGTTGCTCAGCGATGTCGAGTTCTTCGCCCGCGCCACGCCTGGTCGCGTGGTCTCCGCTCGCGGCGCGATCCAGAGCGATGGTTCGTGGCATGTCACCGCGGCGGAGCTCCGGCATGCGGACGAACATCGGGGCGAGAACCAGGTCCTCGCCCGGATCGACGCGTTGCTCGCGGGCAACCAGTTCACCGCGCAGGTGCTGTCGGTGCGCCGTGGCGCGCTGGGCAGCCTGCAATTGCCGAAGTTCACGGTCGACGCCGCGGCTGCGCGGATCCATCGCAGCCATGGCAGTCACGAGTCCCTGCCGTTCTCCGTGCTCCAGGTCGGGATGCTGGTCGAGATCGAGTGGGACGGCGCTGCCGGAGTGCGCCCGGTGCCGGCGCGCGAGATCGAGCCCGAAGACGGCTCGACCGGCGGCGGCGCGTTGCAACCCGAATCCGAGGGCGCGGTCGGGCAGGTCCTCGTAACCGAGAACGTGATCGTCGCCGTGCCGCGGCGTGACGACCCGTTGCTCGTGGGGGGCCGCGCGGTCCCGTCGGCCCGCGTCCGGATCGGCCCCGGCACGGTGCTGTTCCGCCACGACGACAGCCGCACGCCGATCACGGTCGCGCAGGTCGGCACCGGCGAGCGGATCTGGTTCCGTGGAGTCGTGCAGCAGGATGGCGACGTCCTCGCGAGCTGGGTGCGGGTGCGGAGCGAGCGCTGAGCATGGGACGCGTGGGCGCCGGGTCACCGTCCGCCGCGCTCACTCCCGGGCGAAGACCCAGAGGTCGTGCAGCCGGTTGAAGACGCACTCGGCATGCGCGAGCTCGCGCATGCCGCGCGTCCACACACGGCGCGTCAGTTCTGCGCTCTGCACGGTCGCATGCCGGTGCGCGGCGAGCGCGGCGCCGAGCGGGCCCAGCGTCGTCACGATCACGCGCCCGGACGGCGCGGTCATGCGCGCGAGCTCTTGCTGCCAGAGCTCCTGAGCCGCGAGGGTCAGGTCGGGAAAGACCGAGACCGCGAGCACGAGGTCGAAGCTCTGCGGTGGGAACGGCAGCGGCGGCAGCGGCGCGGTCCGGAGCAGGCGCACCGTCCCGGCCCGCGGGGCCAGCCAGGCGAGGCTCGCGGCGTCCGGGTCGACCGCAGTGATCGTGCTGTGGGGCAGGAGGCGGCGCAGGTGCAACGTCATCCGCCCGCAACCACAGCCCCACTCGAGGACGCGGGCGGGCAGCGGCTGCGCCGCATGCCGGGCCGCGGCGGCCACCACCTCGGCGCTGTTCCAGATGCCACCGCAACGGAACACACGCGGATCGACGGTACCGGCGACCCTCTGGCGCAGGTCGGCAGGCGGCAAGGGTGCGGGATCGGTGGGCTCCGGGATCGCGATCGTCATCCGGCCGACCTCGCTGCGGCCGCGCATGCCGACCAGATCGTGGAGGGCGGCCGGGTCTGCGCCCGCATCCGGCCCCAATTCGACGGCGAAACCACCCCGTTCGGCGCCTGGTACGCCAGGGAAGGCGAGCGCGAGATCCGCACGGCGGATGGCCGTGCACGGACGGCCGTGGCCGCTGTTCGGGTCGAGCATCACCCGGTCGGGGGGACCGGAAGGCGTGAGCATCCATCCGTTCACACGGCAGTGATCACCGTCCCGCTCGATGCCGTCGACGAAGCCGAAGCAGTCGCGACCGTTCACGGCAAGGGCTCGAGAACCTGGCCGCTGGGTGTCCCCCTTCGCGCAGGCTGGGTGCAGGGCGATGCCGGCAATCGGGTCGACACGGGGACAAGGTCCACACGCACTTGCGCGTCCATGGCCTCAGACCGCGAGCGCCCGCGCCAGGGACGTGAGCAGGGCCGCGCCGTCGCCCCGATGGCTCGCCCCGTGCATGCAAGCCAGCGTCGTGGGGCCGGTGTGCGCCAGCTTGGCGAGCAGGTCAGGCAGCTCGCGCGTGTGCGCGAAGTAGTCGAAGGTGCGGCGCGCGGCCTCGCTCGCGGCCAGCAGGTCTTGTCCGGTCAGCGGCGGATGCTCGTGGCCCAACTGCGTGAAGAGGTCGCCGCAGAAGAGCGTGCGCGTGCGCAGTTCGAAGAGGTGACCACATTCCCAGGCGTGCGGCAGGTGCGGCGTGTCGAGCCAGCGGACGCGGTGACCACCGAGATCCAGTTCCTCGCCGTCCGCCAGCGCCCGGGCGGGCCGGAGTGCGATGTCGTCGACCGAGACCATCTTGGCGATCGTGCCGCACAGGGGTTCGGCGCGGGGCGCGAGGGCGAGGAACTCGTTCAGCGCGCCGCACTCGTCGGCCTCGAAGTGCGAGAACGCGAGGTAGCGGATGTGCGGGACCGGCAGCACCTTCTCGATCGCCGCCCGCACGTTCGGGAAGAGCTGGCGCAGACCCGTGTGGTAGAGCAGCGGCTCGTCGCCGGCGATCAGGAACTGGTTGAACGTGAAGCCGCCGGGCATGAGTTCGGGCGGGATCGCCGTGCTGATCCGGTGGATGCCGTCGGCGATCTCGTCGATGCGGGTGGTCGGAGGCATGGTTGGCTGTCTACTGGGGAAGCAGGGTCGTCGCGACCTTCGATCAGACCGGGCGGGAACGGCAGTGCAAGCGGCGGTTCTGCCCGGCAGGGGCATGCCGGGGCAGCATGGCTTGCTCACTTCTGCGGCGCGAGCCGCGTCCGCCAGAGCGCGAGTTCGTCGGGCCGTTGCCACGCTTCGTAGAGTGCAACCAGCTCGATCACGACCTTCTGCGTCCGGTAGTCGTTGGCGCCCAGGGCCTGCGCGAGCCACGCGTGCGCATCACGCAGCACCGGCTCGGCCTCGCCGAAGCGGCCCAGGTCGCGCAGGCAGCCGCCG
>CAZSKV010000093.1:0-2950 GCA_964607495.1 uncultured candidatus Brocadiaceae bacterium | reverse complement strand
GACACCGAGTCGAACTCCCTCTTCGCCTACCGGGAGCGGCTCTGCCTCGTGCAGATCAGCGCCGCCGGCGTCGACTACCTCGTCGATCCGCTGACCGGGATCGACCTCGGCGTGCTCGCGCCGATCCTGGCCGACCCCGGGATCGTGAAGGTCTTCCACGACGCCGAGTTCGACGTACTGATGCTCAAGCGCGCGCACGCGTTCGAGATCGCCGGGATCTTCGACACCAAGGTCGCAGCCTGTTCACTCGGCTTCGAGGCCATCGGTCTGGCGCCGATCCTCGCGCGCTGCTACGGCGTGCAGCTCGACAAGAAGCTGCAACGCAGTGACTGGGGCCGGCGGCCCCTCAGCGATGCGCAGCTCGACTACGCGCGCAGCGATACCCATTGGCTGCTCGACCTGGCGCACGAACTGCGCCAACGCCTGCACGTGGCCGGCGAGATCCACGCGCTCGAGGTCGCCGCCGAGTGCCGCCGCCTGGAGGCTCTCGTGCCCGAACCCCGGCGGGTCGATGCCCTCGCCTGGGCCCGGCTCGCGGGGATCGAGCGGCTCGACAGCCGCGGGCGCGCGGCGCTGCGCGCGCTGTTCCAGATGCGTGAGCGGATCGCGAGCGAACGTGATCTGCCGCCATTCAAGGTGCTCGGCAACGACGTGCTCGTGGCGCTCGCACGCAGCAAGGCCAGGACCCAGGAAGCACTGAGCCAGCTCGAGGGCGTCCCGGCGCGCCTGGTCGAGCGCCATGCGGTGCAGATCCTCGCCGCCTTGCAGGAAGCCGATGCCGGACCGCCGGTGGATCGCATCTCGCGGTCGCAGTGCGAGAACGGTCAAGGCGGACTCAGCGCCGAGCAGACCAGGGTCTTCGAGGCGCTTCGCGCCTGGCGCAAGCAGGTCGCCAGCGGACGCCGGGTCGATGCCTCGTTGATCCTGGCGCGGCCGACGATGCTCGGGCTCGCGCGCCTGCGTCCGCGGCCGCGCAACCAGGAGGATCTGCTCGCTTCGGGTCTGCTCGAACCGTGGCGCGTCGAGCGTTACGGCGCCGGGATACTCGCGGCCTGCGGGCGTTAGGACGCTGCGGCGCCGCAGTTCAGCGCGTCTCGGCCCGGCCCTGGCGGTGCCGCTTCTTGGTCGGGGCTCCGGGCGGCGGCAGGTCCTTGCGCTGGGCGACGAGGTCCAGGAACACCTGCTGGCTGCGGATCGCGGGCTGTGCCGAATCCCTGCTCACGCGCCGGAAACCGCCGTCGGGCAGGATCTCGCGCGCCTTCGTGTTGTCCCTGAGGCTCGTCATCAGGATCTCGTCGATCACCCGGCGACGGAGCGCGTTGTCCTCGATCTGGAACACGGCTTCGACCCGGAAGTCGAGGTTGCGCAGCATCCAGTCGGCGGAGGCGAGCCAGACCTCGGCGTTGCCGTCGTTCTCGAAGTAGAAGATCCGCGAGTGCTCGAGAAAGCGGTCGACGATCGAGATCACGCGGATGTTCTCGGAGAGACCGGGCACGCCTGGACGCAGGCAGCACGTGCCGCGCACGCAGAGCGAGATCTGCACGCCGGCCTGGGAGGCCTTGTAGAGCGCCTTGATCGTCTGGGGGTCGGCGAGCCCGTTCATCTTCGCGAGGATGCGCGCCTTCTTGCCGGCGGCGGCGTTCTTCGTCTCGCGGTCGATCCACTGCAGGAGCTTCGCGCGGAACGCGAATGGCGCCGCCACGAGGCTGCGCATCGCCGGGACCTGCGCGTAACCGGTGATCATGTTGAACAGGTCGGCGACGTCCTGGCACAGCGCGTCGCGGGTCGTCAGCAGGCCGAGGTCGGTGTAGACGCGGGCCGTCGTCGCGTTGTAGTTGCCGGTGCCGAGGTGGCAGTAGCGGCGGATGCCCTCCTCTTCGCGGCGGATCACGAGGGCGAGCTTGGCGTGCGTCTTGAGGCCGACGATCCCGTAGACGACGTGCACGCCGGCCTGCTCCATGCGCTTGGCCCAGCGGATGTTGGCCTCCTCGTCGAAGCGCGCCTTGAGTTCGACGACGACCGTGACCTGCTTGCGATTCTCGGCCGCGCGGATCAGGTCGGCCAGGAGCGGCGACTCCTCGCCGGTGCGGTAGATCGTGAGCTTCAGCGCGAGGACGCGGGGGTCGACCGCGGCGTTGTGCACGAAGTCCTCGACCGTGGCGAACGAGTCGTAGGGATGGTGCAGCAGCAGGTCCCCCTGGCGCAGCGCCGCGAACATCGCTTCCGGCGACTGCCAGTTCGTGACCTTGCGCGGCGCGAAGGCCGGCTCCTTGAGCGCCGGCGCATCGAGCGTGCGGTAGAGCTCCATCATCCGGCCGAGGTTCACCGGTCCGTCGCAGTAGTAGACGTCTTCCTGGTCGAGCTGGAACGCGTCGAGAAAGCGCTCGAGGATCTCCGGGTGCGCGTCGCGCGAGATCTCGAGGCGCACGGGCTCGCCGCGGCGCCGCTTGCGCAATTCGCGCTCGATCGTGATCAGCAGATCCTCGCTCTCGGCTTCGTCGACCTCGATGTTTGCGTCCCGCGTGACGCGGAACGCGCAGGAGTGCAGCACCGTGTAACCGGGGAAGAGCAGCCCGAGGTGCTCCTTGACGATGTCCGCCATCGCCACATAGGCGACCTGGTTGGCCGGATCGGGGATGCGCACGAGCCGGGAGAGCACGCGCGGCACCTGGACGACGGCGATCCGATGCTGGCTGATCTTGCGCGGGTCCTGCAGCAATGCGGCGAGGTTCAGCGACTTGTTCAGCAGCGACGGGAACGGGTGCGCCGGATCGACCGCGAGCGGCGTCAGGACCGGGTAGACGTCGCGGCGGAACATCTGCTCGACGAAGGCGCGCTGGTCCTGGCTCAGGGACGCGACCGGCAGCATCTGGTTGCCGGCCTAGGCCAGTCCTGGCACGATCAGGTCGCGCCAGAAGCGGTGCATCTACTCGGTGAAACGGCTGGCCTC
>CAZSKV010000092.1:0-2110 GCA_964607495.1 uncultured candidatus Brocadiaceae bacterium | reverse complement strand
GTGCCCAACTCGCTCGGTCCGGCCGAGCTGCTCGTGCACTACGGCACCGACGAGCAGAAGCGCCACTGGCTGCCTCGGCTCGCCGACGGGCGCGAGGTCCCGGCGTTCGCGCTGACCGAGCCGGGCGCCGGCAGCGACGCCGGCGCGATCCAGGCCACGGGCGTCGTGTTCCAGGACGCCGACGGCAAGCTCTGCCTGCGCCTGAACTGGAACAAGCGCTACATCACGCTCGCGGCGATCTCGACCGTGCTCGGGCTCGCATTCAAGCTCAAGGATCCGGAGAACCTGCTCGGCAAGGGCCAGGACCCCGGCATCACCTGCGCGCTGATCCCGACGCACCTCCCGGGCATCGACCTCGGCAAGCGCCACGACCCGCTCGGCGTGCCGTTCTACAACTGCCCGACCACGGGCCAGGACGTCGTCGTGCCGGTCGATGCGATCCTCGGCGGCGCGGCCGGCGCCGGCAAGGGCTGGCGGATGCTGATGGAATGCCTCGCCGCGGGCCGCGGCATCTCGCTGCCTGCGACCAGCACCGGCGGCGCCGCGCTCGTTGCCCGCGTGACGTCGGCCTACGCGACGCTGCGCAAGCAGTTCGGCCTCGCGGTCGGCAAGTTCGAGGGCATCGAGGAGCCCCTCGCGCGGATCGCGGGCTTCACCTACGTGATGGAAGCCGCGCGGCGCTACACCTGCGGCGGCCTCGACGACGGCGCCAAGCCGCCGGTCGTGACTGCGATCACCAAGTACAACTTCACCGAGCTCTTCCGCAAGGTGATCAACGACGGCATGGACGTGCTCGGCGGCGCCGCGATCTCGCGCGGACCGCGCAACCTGCTCGCGCACCCCTACGTCGGCACCCCGATCAGCATCACGGTCGAGGGCCACAACATCCTGACCCGCACGCTGATGGTGTTCGGCCAGGGCGCGATCCGCTGCCATCCCTTCGCGCGCAAGGAGATCGAGGCGGTCGCGAACGACGACCTGATTGGCTTCGATGCGGCGCTCTGGGGGCACGTCGGCCACGTGGTCAAGAACGCGTTCCGCACGGGACTGCTCGGCCTGACCCGCGGCTGGCTCGCCTGGCCGGGCGCGTTCGGCCACGCCGCGCGCTACACGCAGAAGCTGTCCTGGGCCTCCGCGCAGTTCGCGCTCCTCGCCGATCTGGCGATGGCCTCGCTCGGCGGCGACCTCAAGCGCAAGGAGAAGCTGACCGGCCGCTTCGCCGACGTGTTCTCGTGGCTCTACCTCGGCACGGCGACGATCCGGCGCTTCGAGGCCGAAGGCCGCCGCAAGGAGGACGTGCCCTTCTTCCACTGGGCGATGCAGCACGCGCTCGCCGAGATCCAGAACGCCTTCGCCGGCATCCTGCAGAACTTCACGGCCCCCGGCCTCGGCCTCTGGTGCCGCGGCCCCTGGGCCCTGTGGTCGCGCCTGAACCCGATCGGCCTGCCGCCTTCCGACCGGCTCGGCTCGCGCGTCGCGCGCGCGCTGCAGCAGGCCAAGGGTCCGCGCGAAGCGCTGACCGCCGGCATGCACGTGCCGAGCGACGTGCGCGAAGCGCTCGGCCGCCTCGAGCATGCGTTCAGCCTGGTCGCGGCGGCCGACGAGGTCGCGCAGCGGATCAAGGACGCCGTGCGCACGAAGAAGCTGCCGAAGGAGAAGCTCGAGAAGCTCGTGCCGCTCGCGGTCGAGCAGAGCGTGATCACGGCCGCCGAGGCCGAGTCGCTGCAGGCCGCGGAGTCCGCGCGGATGGACGCAGTGCAGGTCGACTCGTTCGCGCTCGCGGAGTACGCGCAGGCCTGGGGCGGCGCCGAGACACCGGTGTGCGCGCGGTAGCGCGCGGCGGTCCGGCGACTCCTAGCCGAACATCGCGAGGACCCAGCGCTCCGCATCCGTCTCCGCGCTCGCGCTGAGCTGCAGCGCGCGCGCCTGCGCCGCTGCCCGCGGGATCTCCTGCGCCGTGCCACCCATCTCTTCGCGGAGTTCGGCGAGCCGCTCCGCGAGCCACTCCGGGGCGCAGAGCGGACGCATCCACACGCCGTGGATCTCCTCGCCCGCGAAGTGCGCCTCGGCATAGGTGCAGGTCTCCTCGTCGTCCGCGAAGAAGCCGAGC
>CAZSKV010000091.1:0-1673 GCA_964607495.1 uncultured candidatus Brocadiaceae bacterium | reverse complement strand
AGCAGCAGCGCCGACAGCGCATGGGCGAGCGCGTTCGAGACGTGCGCGACGGTGCACCAGAGTTCCGGATCGCGCCCGGCGAGCACGCCGTCGCACCAGAAGCTGAGCGTGACCAGGGGCCGGTAGAACCAGACCAGACCCTCGAGTCCGTACTGGTTGCCGGTGAAGTCGCGCAGCACGCGCGACAGGTCGGTGGCGTAGTGGACGGCGATGAAATCGTCGCTCTGCCAGCACGGAGCGAACGGGAACCACGCGAGCAGTGCGACCAGGAAAGGGGTCAGCCCCCTCTTGTCCATCAGAGCAGGACCCCGAGCAGTTCCATGTCCATCGTCAGCTTGCCGTCGACGAAGCACTGCGCCGGGTACCGCGCCATCCGCGTGCTGTGGTGGCCGACCTTGCCGACGAAGTACTGCCGGCACGGCGGCACGACCTGGCCGCGGAAGCGGACGTTGTCGAGCCCGCCGAGGCCGATGAACTTGTCAGGGCCCCAGCCGGCGCGGGCCTTCATCAGGATCGTGCAGACCTGCGCTGCGCCCTCGCACATCAGCACGCCGGGCATCAGCGGCCGCCCGGGCACGTGGCCGCGGCCCCACCAGGGTTGCTCGTCCCAGTCCTTGTAGCCGACGACGACGCCGTTCTCCTTGTCGAGGTGGCAGATGCCATCGATCAACCGGAACTCGTGCGCGTGCGGGATCATCCTGCGGATCTCCGCATCGGTCAGGACATCCCGGCTGAGATCCAGCGTGGCGAGGTCGACGATGGGCTGGGCCATGAGGCCGCGCAGATTACCGCGGTACGAGCCGCACTTCGACCTGCTGGGTGCCGCCCCCGAGCTTGACCTCGACGTTTCGCGCCCAGAGATCGTAGCCCGCGGCATGGACGCTGATCTGGTAGCTGCCGGCGGCCAGGTGCTGCAGCAGACATTGCCCGGTCTGGTCGGTCTTGCCCGGGGTCTTGCGATAGAGCGTCGAGTCGGTCTGCACTGCCGAGATCTCCGCATTCTGCACGCCGATGCCGGAGGGACCGAAGACCTGGATGTTCACGTGGCTGCCGCGTGGCACGCACAGCGTCGCGCACTGCACGCTCATGCCGGAATCGGCCTGCACGCAGATCTCCTTGGCGTCGGCGAGGGGGGCGTGCAGCGGTCCGGCGACGAGCTTGTACTGGCCGCGCAGCACCGACTCGAACACCGCGGCGCCGTAGTTGTCGGCGTTCTTCTGCAGCATCGGCCGTCCCTGCGGCAGTCCTTGCGGCACCAGGGAGACCAGCACGTCCGCGACCACGACCTGCTGCTGGTCGCGCACGAGGACCGAGAACGGCACGCCGGCCGTGATCCCGAGCACGGCCTCGGCGATCGGGCGCTCCTTGGTCACGTGCACCAGCATCTCCGAGCCGTTCAGTCCGGGGGCGAAGGCGCTGACCAGGTACCCGTGCTCCGAGAACGGCACGTGCTCGAACGCGAACTCGGGAGTCGGCGCATGCGGTTCCCACACGACCAGTTGCGACTGGGTGTGGGGCACCTGCTCGGCCCGTGGCGGCGTGATCTGGTTGCGGGCTTCGAGGATCGTCAACGTGATCTCGCGCAGCTGGGGCAGGGCGGAGGTCGCGATCGTCAGCCTGCCGTCGATCCGGCCGTCGCTGCGGTGCGCGCTCTCGGCGCGCTTGCGCGCCGT
>CAZSKV010000090.1:0-3045 GCA_964607495.1 uncultured candidatus Brocadiaceae bacterium | reverse complement strand
CGGCGCTGCTCTGCGTCGGCGGGGCCCTGGGCGCCGGACTGCTGCTGCTCGCCGGGAACGCGCTGCACCGGCCGATGCAGGTGGCCGCCGGCCTGCTGCTCGCCGGCAGCGCACTGGCGGGGATCGCCGCGCTCCGGCGGGCGCGGCGGGAGCGCCTGAGTGCCTTGGCGCGGATCGACGCGCAGGCCGGCGAGCTCGCCCAGGTCACGACCCATCTCGCGACCCTGAGCGCGGACCTCGACACCGCGCACCGTGACCTCGGCCAGCTCGACCTGGCGAAGGACCACTTCCTGTCGAGCATCAGCCACGAACTGCGCACACCGCTTACCTCGATCATCGCCGCGACCGAGATCCTCAAGCAGCACGCCGACGGCGATCCGCTGACCCGTGCCGAGTTCCTCGAGATCGTGCAGAAGGAGGCATCGCGCCTGTTGGGCCTGATCGGCAACATCCTCGACTACACGAAGCTCAAGGCCGGAACCCTGCAACTCGACCTGCGGGACCAGGACCTGCGCGAGATGCTGGACCCGCTGCTGCTCGAACTCTCGACCCGCATGCGCGACAAGGGCGTGCTGCTGTGCTACGAGCGCGCCGGGGCGGCGATGCCGTGCCACTGCGACGCGAACCGGATCCAGCAACTCGTGCGCAACATCCTCGACGACTCGCTGCGCGCCTCGCCGCCCGGGGGGCTGGTCCGGATCACGTTCGCACCCGGGGAAGACCAGACCGAGATCCGCGTGACCGATCAGGGGCCGCCGGTGGACGAGTTCGAGGACCTCGCGGTCACCGCCTTCCTCGACGGCGGACGTGGTGCCGGGCTCGGCCTGGCCATCGGCGCACGCCTCGCCGACCTGCACGGTGGCAGCCTCGTGTGCGACGCCGCGGGCGGCGATGGCTTCGCCTACGTGCTGCGGCTGCCGACGCTCAGGACCGCCGCCCTGAACGCGCGCGCCTGACCCGCGTTCGCGCGGTCAGGAGTCCGTGCGCGTCTTCGCGGCCGGCGTCGGGTCGACCGCCCCGGGACCGAAGCTGCGCTCCCGCACCTGCCGCGCGAGGCGCAGCAGGTCGTGGCCCTCCGGTTCGGCCGGCTCGCCCTTGCCGCGCGTCGAGGCCAGCATCGCGGTGATCGCGGTGGCGAGTACGATCTCGTTGACGCTCGCGTACGGCGAGAGGATGTTCACCGGGCGGCCGAGCCCGACCAGGATCGGCCCCACGGTGGCCTGGGCGCCGGCGCACTGCGCGACCTTCTGCGCGATGTTGCCCGCCTCCAGGGACGGGAAGATCAGCACGTTGGCCTTGCCGGTGATCCGGCTGAAGGGGTAGAGCGCAGTCGCGGCTTCCGGCAGCAGCGCGATGTCGGCGTGCATCTCGCCCTCGACCTGCAGGTCCGGGCGCCAGGTGCGCACGAGCTCGGTGGCGCGTTGGACCTTCTCGGAACGCGCGTCCGGCACCGAACCGAAGTTGCTGAACGAGAGCATCGCGATCCGCGGCTGCAGATCGAAGTTCTTCGCCAGGTCGGCGGTCAGGCAGGCGATCTCCGCCATCTGCTCGGCCGTCGGATCGAGCGTCAGCGTGGTGTCGGCGAACAGGAAGGTCTCGTCCTTGATCACCATCAGGTGCACACCGGCGACGCGGTGCACATCGGGCGCGGGTCCGATCACGCGCAACGCCGGCCGCAGGGTCTCGGGGAACGAGCCGCCGAGTCCGGCGACCATGCCGTCGGCATAGCCTTCCTGGACCAGCATGGGTGCGAACCAGTTGCGCGTGCGCAGCAGCCGGCGCGCGTCCTGCAGGGTCATGCCCTTGCGGCAGCGGCGTTGGAACAGCTTCTGCGCGAGTTCCTCGCTGTGCGGCGTCTGGTACGAGTCGAAGGTCGCCACGCGGCCCTCGGCGAGGCCGAGGTCCAGTCCGAGGAGCTCGCAGCGCTCGCGGATCACATCGGTGCGGCCGACCAGGATCGGTTGCGCGATGCCCTCGGCGAGCACGCGCTCGGCGGCGCGCAGCACCTTCTCCTCCTCGCCGTCGGCGAACACGACCCGCCGTGGATACACCTTCGCGCGGTTGACCGCGAAGCGCATCACCTCGCGTTCCTTGCCGAGCAGCTTCTCGAGCCGCGCAGCGTAGGCATCGACGTCGGTGATCGGCTTCCGCGCGACCCCCGAGAGCGAGGCGGCGAGCGCCACCGCGGGAGCGACGCGCAGCAGCACCCGGCCATCGAAGGGCTTGGGGATGATGTACTCGGGACCGAACGCGAGCTTGACCCCGCCATAGGCCTTCGACACCGATTCGTCGACGTCCTCGCGCGCGAGATCGGACAACGCGTTGACGGCCGCGATCATCATCGGCATGTTCACGCAGCGCGCGCGCGTGTCGAGCGCGCCGCGGAAGATGAACGGGAAGCCGAGCACGTTGTTGACCTGGTTCGGGAAGTCGCTGCGGCCGGTGGCCACGATCGCGTCGGGGCGGGCGGCGCGCGCTTCGGGGTACGGGATCTCCGGGTCGGGATTGGCGAGCGCGAACACGATCGGCCTGGCCGCCATCGGCTTGAGCATCTCGCGCGAGACCACGCCCTTGATCGAGACGCCGACGAACACGTCGGCGCCGACGAGCGCCTCGGCCAGCGTCCGCGCGCTCGTCGCCTGCGCATAGCGGGCCTTGTTGGCGTTGGCCGCGAGCGCCGGATCGCCCTGGCGCACCACGCCCTTGCTGTCGACCAGCGTGATGTTGGACTTGACGAAGCCCAGGGCGCACATCAGGTCGGCGGTCGCGATCGCCGCCGCGCCGGCGCCGGAGAACACGACCTTGGTCGTCTCGGGCTTGCGCCCGGTCAGCAGCAAAGCGTTGAGCATCCCCGCGCAGGAGATGATCGCCGTGCCGTGCTGGTCGTCGTGGAACACCGGGATGTCGAGCTCTTTGCGCAGCCGCGCTTCGATCTCGAAGCACTCCGGTGCGCGGATGTCCTCGAGGTTGATCCCGCCGAAGGTCGGCTCGAGCAGCTTCACGGTCTGGATGATCAGCTCTGCGTCCTCGGTGGCGAGCTCGATG
>CAZSKV010000089.1:0-1962 GCA_964607495.1 uncultured candidatus Brocadiaceae bacterium | reverse complement strand
GCAACCTCGACCTGCACTCGCTCGAGGCGCACGTTCAGCAGCTCGAGCAACAGATCGAACGGCGGCGTGTGGTTCTTCTGGAAGAGGTCCGCGCCGAAGTACGCGCGCAACTGGCCAGCCTCGCAGCGGAGCGCCAGCGTGCAGTCGCCGCTTACGCATCCCGGAAGGCCAGAGTCCGGAAGGAGCTCGAACCACTCCGCGCGCGCGCCGCCTCCTTGCGGCAGGCATTCATGCGAGGCAACTGGATTCAGAAGGTGGCATCCTGCGTCCGACTGCGACTCGTGCTGCGTCGCAGTCGCCGGTGTCTGCTGCAACCACGGAAAGTCCGCAAGGCCCGATTCTTGGCGATCCAGAAGCAGACCGCGGTCGCCGAACGGATCGGAGCCAATCCGGCCGCAGAGGTCGAGCGGCGGTTGTCAGCCGACGTGGCCCGGCACTCCGAGCTGAAGCAGCTCCTGCAATCCACGGACGCGGGCGGCGCGCGCGGCGAGCTTTCGGTGATCGAGAAGCTGAGTCGGCTCCCCGACAGCTTCTACGTCCTCAACGACCTGCGGCTCGTACCCAACAGCTTCCTGCGCCATAACGGCAAGCCGCTGATGAGTGCCCAGGTGGACCATGTCGTCGTGGGACCGACCGGCGTGTTCGTCATCGAGACGAAGGCGTGGTCGCGCCAATTCATCCAGAATGGAAGCTACTTCGACCCACTGGAACAGGTTGGACGATCCGGGCTTCTCTGCCACTGCCTGCTGGCGGACGCCGGGCTGCCGGATCGGGTCTGGAACATCATTGCTCCCCACCAGTGCGTCTCCCCCCAAACGAAGCAGGCATTCACGTCGGTGGTGCCTCCGACCCGGTTGGCATGCCACATCCGCAGCCGACCCCCGAGGCTGACCGCGATCGAGGTCGCCGAAGTGATCACCCTCCTGCGTCGGTTCCTGGTCATCGACAGATCCCCGACCCTGTCAGCCTCCGAACGAGCCCGCAGCGCTCGCGAGTGCTTTGAACCGCCGAGATCGAGCGGGACACGGATGTCGTCCAGGCGGTAGCGGAACCCGCCAGGACCGCATCTCACCGCCCCGAACTCTCGCGCTCCGACGCCTTCTTCTCCGCCTGCTGCTGCTCCTTCCTGACCTGCCGGAGATGCCGGTAGCCGACCAGCTTCTTCGACGACTCGTCCCACAACCGCAGGCCGAGCGACTTGATGCTGCCGAGCAAGGTCATCGGCTGCACCTCGTGGAACATCGGGTCCGACTCGTGGCAACGCTCGAGGTTGTAGTTCGGGATCCGTGGACTCAGGTGATGGATGTGATGGAAGCCGATGTTGCCCGAGAACCACTGCAGCACGCGCGGCAGCTTGAAGAATGAGCTGCCCTTCAGCGCCGCGGCCGCGTAGTCCCAGTCCTCGCCACGCTCCCAGTAGGCGTCCTCGAACTGGTGCTGCATGTAGAAGAGCCAGATGCCGGCGGCCCCGGCCACCATCAGCACGGTCAGCTGGATCACGAGGTAGGGCACGATCCCGAACACCCAGCTCATGCCGACCGCCATCAGCACGACCGCGAGGTTCATCCACCAGACCGAGAGCCGTTCGTGCGGCTTGGCGCCGGACCTCGGGATGCGTTGCAGCACCAGGAAGAGCACCAGCGGCGCGATCACGAAGAGCACGACCGGGTTGCGGGCCAGCCGGTAGCTGAAGCGCTTCCAGCGCGACGCCTCGAGGTACTCGCGCACGGTCATCGTCCAGACGTCGCCGATCCCGCGCCGGTCGAGGTCCCCGGTCGCGCCGTGGTGGATCGCATGCTCGCCGCGCCACTGGTAGTACGGCGTGAGCGTGAAGAGGCCGGTCACGAACCCCCAGACGTCGTTCGCGCAGCGCGATGCGTAGAACGAGCCGTGGCCACAGTCGTGGAAGATGATGAACACGCGCACCAGCAGGCCGCCGGCCAGGACCGCGAGCGGCAGGGT
>CAZSKV010000088.1:0-4283 GCA_964607495.1 uncultured candidatus Brocadiaceae bacterium | reverse complement strand
ATGGCTCAAGAAGCGCGGGCAATTCGGGAAGGGGAACAATGGCGCTGCCGATGGCGACCTACGGCGTCGTGCTGCTGGGTTCGGCCATCGCCTACGTCACGTTGCAGCCCGCGATCATCCGCCTGCAGGGTCCGGGCTCGGCCCTGGCGACTGCTGTCGGCAGGGACCAGAAGGGCTGGATCTCGCTCTGCGCGTACACGGCGGCGGTGCCGCTCGCATTCGTCAGTTCCTGGATCGCCGGAGGCCTCTACCTGGTGGTCACGTTGATCTGGCTGGTGCCCGACCGGCGCATCGAGAAGCAGCTGCGCCACTGACCGGGGGTGGTGCGGGACCCGGGAGCGTGGCGTGCAGGAATCCTGGATTCCGGCGACGGATCGGCGGGCGCACCGTCCACGTTGGGCTATTGGAATGATATCATTCCGATAGAAAGCCCATGAACACAAGCTCTCGCGAGACTCCCTACGTCCAACCCGGCAACGGCCTTGCGCGGCTGCTTTTCGGCATCCTGCTGCTCGTCGCCAGCGTGGTCGCGATCCCCTCCGGTGCCGCGATCTGCGCGCAGGGCAGCCCGGCCCTCGGCGTGCCCATGATCCTGGCCGGCGTCTGCGGCATCCTCGGCGCCGTGCTGGTGTTCCGTGGACTGGTGCTCGTCAACCCGAACCAGTCGAAGGTCGTCGTGCTCTTCGGCAAGTACCGCGGAACCCTGCGCCAGGACGGGTTCTTCTGGGTCAATCCGTTCGCGGTGCGCCGCCAGGTCAGCCTGCGGGCACACAACTTCAACAGCGACAAGCTGAAGGTGAACGACCTGCGCGGCAACCCGATCGAGATCGGGGCCGTCGTCGTCTGGCGGGTGCGCGACACGGCGCAAGCGACCTTCGACGTCGAGGACTTCGAGTCCTACGTGCAGGTGCAGACCGAATCGGCGTTGCGGCATCTTGCATCCCTGCACGCCTACGATTCGCCGCACGACACCGAGATCTCCCTGCGCGGCAGCAGCGACGCGGTCAACGCCGAACTGCAGGCGGAATTGACCACGCGCCTGCAGCGCGCGGGCATCGAGGTGCTCGAAGGCAGGCTCAGCCATCTGGCCTATGCGCCGGAGATCGCCGGCGCCATGCTGCAGCGCCAGCAGGCCGAAGCCATCATCGACGCCAGGCGGCGGATCGTCGACGGCGCGGTCGGCATGGTGCAGATGGCACTCGAGCAGCTGAAGGCCCACTCGGTGATCGATCTCGACGAGGAGCGCAAGGCGCAGATGGTCAGTAATCTGCTCGTCGTGCTCTGTTCCGAACGCGGCACGCAGCCGGTCGTCAACGCGGGCACGCTCTACGGATAGGACCGTGGCGGACGAGAAGAAGGGCTTCCTGTTGCGCCTGTCGCCGCGCATGTTCGAAGAGGTTCGGCGGTGGGCCGAGCAGGATCTGCGCAGCATCAACGGCCAGATCGAATGGCTGTTGCAGCAGGCCCTGAATCAGCGGGCCGGAACCGACGCGAGCGAGAAGTCCGCGGCGAAGAAGCGCCGCCCCGCCGCGGACTGAGCCGCGTCGGAGCATCACTTCGGGCGCAGTCGCATTGCGGTGTACAGGCACACGAGCCGGCTGCCGAGCCGCGGAAACGACTGCGCCTGCTCCACAGCGAAGTGCTCCGACAGCGTCGGCACCACCGCCGCGCGGCGGTGTCCATAGTCCATCTTGGCGCTTTGACCGGTCAGCAGCATGAGCCCGAAATCGACCACCGCCGACCTTCCCGGCATCACGACGACCAGCCTCCCATCCGGTCGCAGGACCCGCCGCATCTCGCGGCATGCGGCGCCCAGGTCCGGAATGAACTCGAGGGCGCTGATCGCCAGGATGCAATCGAAGTGGGCGTCCGGGTACGGCATCGCTTCGGCGGTGCCGCTGCTGAGCCTGGCCACCACGCCATGTCTGGCAAGTGTCGCAGTCACGCGGTCCGCGTGCGGATGTGGATCGATGCCATACAGCTCCCGGACCTTCGTCGCCCAGTGCGGCATGTGTACGCCGCTGCCGTACCCGATCTTGAGCAGCCGGTCGATCCGCGCCGGCAGCAGTTGGCTGGCGAGCGCCAGGCGCCGGCGGCTGATCCATCCGAGCAGGAAGCGGTAGTTCCAGTCGCCATGATCGACCGGTCCAGTGGGGACGAAATCGGCAGCCGGCAGGAGGCGGAACGGGCCCACCTGCCGCAGCGCAAGTGCTTCCGGCCTGTGAGGCTGCGTCACCCGGCCTCCAACCGCGCGACCCCAGCTGTGCTCGTGCCGCATCGGGGTTCATGCGTGCCTGGTGCATGTGCCTTCCATCGCGCGGAACCGGTTGAGAACGGGACGGCGTAGTGCATGAGGCGGGTAGATGGTGCTGGCATCCCGGGATCTGTCCGGGCAGATGCCGGCTCGGACTGCAATGCTCTGCGCCTGACTCCTACGGTCAACCCCGCACTCGCCGTGGCCGCAGGCATGGCATGGACCGACGGTCTGCCACTCCGGGCCCGCGGCTGGGAGGGGCTCAGCGTCCGCGGAGGTCGAAGAGCTCGAAGCCGCCCGAGCTCTTCACCCGGCGGAAGCTGCGGGCGACCGCGTCGCGGAACTCGGGGTCCCGGAGGTCCTCCGGTTGAGCAAGCCAGAAGCGACCCCCTGCGCGCGCGAGCCGCTGCAGCTCGGCGAGGCTCAGGTCGTCGATCGCGTAGTTCCAGCCCTTGCGGTCCATCCAGGCGAACGCCATCGACTCGTTGTAGGCAAGTGGATGCCCATGCGGATCGAACCTCTCCCCACCGCGCACCACGATCAGGGCGTCAGGTGGAATGGCGGCGCCCAGTTCGAGACACGCGCGGCGAAGGGCCTCCAAGCGGCTGTCTGGCTGCATCCCGATGTGCATCCGGACGGTCTGCAGACCCACGCTGCCGAGCGCCGTCAGCGCCAGCACCCACGCCAGGGTGCGCGCCCACGCCGCGGCACGTTCCCGGAGTGCAGTGAAGCCCAGCCCCAGCAGGAGGCAGGCCGGCACCACCGAGTTCACGTGGTAGTAGAACGACCACGCGTCCGCGCAGGTGTCCGCCGCCACGACGTAGAACACGACGACTGCGCCGTACCAGGCCGCGATCGGCACCAGGCGCCGGAGGGGCGCGAGGGCTGCACAGGCGACGAGCGGCAACGCCCCGTAGGCAAACACGTCGCGGGCCTCGATCCGGACCAGGCTCTTCATCCAGCCCGGGTGCGCCAGCATGTTGGCGGAGAGGAAATGGGTCTCGTTCGAGAGCCCCATCGAGAGGCCCGTCTCGAGGTAGAGCGCATGTGCCCAGCCGTACCACGCAGCGGCAGGGATCAGGGCGAACCCCGCGGCGCCGAGCACACGCAGATCGAGGACTGCACGCCAGCCCTCGCGCCGGAGTACGAGGAACGCGAGCAGGAGGCCGAGATGGGCCGCCGGCCCCTTGGCGAGCACCGCGGCGCCGACCCAGGAGCTCGCGATGCACAGGCGCGCGGTCCCTCCTTCGCGGTGCCAGCGCTCGATCGCGAGTCCCGCAGCGCACATCAACAACAGCTGCAAGGGCTCGGGCTGCATGCTGCTCGCGAGCGCCAACGGGAGCGGATGGACCGCGAAGGCCGCCGTGGCCAGCAATGCGGCCGGAGGATCCAGCACGCGGTGCGTGAGGCGGAGGAACACGAGGAGCGAGGCGACACTGCATGCCGCCGCGAGCCAGCGCAGGATCGATTCGTCGTAGCCGAGCACGCGATAGAGCATGGCCGCAAGCCATGGCAGCACGGGCAGCTCCACCTCGACCTCGCCCGTGGTGGTGCCGCGCCAGTCGACACGTGGGCGCAGCGGGTTGGGGTCCTCACGCAGGAAGGCGCGGGCGATCTGCACGTAGTCGGACTCGTGCCAGGTCGAGGGCGTCCTCTGCGCGACGGGCCGGTCCAGGTCGACGAGCCGCAGGGCCGTGCCGAGGAGGATCACGATCCACAGCGCGATGGATCGTTCCCAGAGCCGACGAGCTGGCTGTGGACTCATGGGAAAGCCGGTCCCTGCAGCGTAATGGACGCCGTCGCTGTCCCGCATCAGCGCACCGCCTTGGCAAGGCGTTGGAACTCGGGCCATGCCAGGATCGCCTGCGCCGCGACTTCGTGGCCGACGGCGTCGAGGTGTGTGTCGGCAAGGAAGTACGGGATGCGCCCGCCCCGAGCCGCCGCTGCGAGGGGTTCACTGAGATCGAGCACGGCCACGCCGCGTTGGCGTGCATCCGCGAGCAGGAGTTCGCGCAAGGGGTTGAGGTGC
>CAZSKV010000087.1:0-2266 GCA_964607495.1 uncultured candidatus Brocadiaceae bacterium | reverse complement strand
GCCGTCCCGGCCGCGGGTATCCTGACAGCTGCGGTCTCGCGGAGCCGGCGCATCGGTGCCGCAGCGGTCTGGTTCCTTCTCCTCGGGGGAGTGCTGGGGCTCTCTGGCCTGGCTGCTTATTCCATGTTCAAACTCCTGGATGACGTTGTGGGACACGCGGAGCTCGCCACGCCACAAACCGTACTGACACTGGCGTTCCTCGGCCTCTCCCTCGCCGGGCTGTATGCGCTGGTCAAGTTGGGGATTAGGTCGGTCCGCGAACAGAGATTACGAAGGCGACGGCGGCTGTTGAGAAGGCTGGTCCGGTTCGTTCTCAGTCTCTTCGCCCGGAGCCGCCGGTCAGTTCGTCAGGTGCCAGCCCCGGCGACGGCAGCCAACTTCCCTATCCGGTTCGCGATGTTCACTCTCGCAGCTGCAGTTGCGACAGGTGTCGGGATGGCGCCAGCTGCGCTCGCGCGTGTCGTAGCCGGCACTCTGCTTGCCGCACTCCGGGCATGCGAACTGCGCATCGGTCTTCGCCGCGACAGATGGGGCTGTTCGCCACCAGTGAAGACGTTGGCAGTGTTCGACAACCGGAGCGACGGTGCCAGCGCTACGATGCCCATCGGTGGACTGCGGTTACGTCACGGTCAACGCCCGTACGCTGACGGACGTCTGGATCAGCCACCGTGCGGCGCCCGATGATCTGCTGACGCAGGTACTCGGCGTGCTGATGAACGAAGGCTTGGTGCGCTTGGAACGAAAGGCCCGAGATGAAACGGATCGTCGCCGGCAAGTGGATCGTCCTCGTGATCGCCGTCCTCGCGTTCGGCGTCGGGCTGGCGCTCTTCCGCTACCTCAAGCGCGAGAGCGTCGAGCCGATCCGGGTCGAGGGACGCTGATCCGGGGCGCGCCGGGCTCGAGCCCTGCGCCGTTGCACTCGGGGCGGGCGGTCCCTAGAAGAAGCGCCCATGCCCCTTCGAGTCTGCACCCTGGTGATTCTCGCTCTCTGTACGGTCCTTGGCGCCTGCGGTGGCGGGGGAGGTGGGGACCAGCCGGTCGGAGGCGCGGGCGCACAGCACTCGTTCGTCGGGTCGTGGCGCCTGTTCCGTGAGGGCGTCGTCGACCCGGACACTGGTTGGCGCAAGGTGCCGCCAGTGCAGCCGGACGAAGGCGGCGGCAACCCCCCGCCCGTCGGCACGCCGGCGGTGCTGCGCCAGGACGGCCCCGCGGTCACGCTCGTGACCGAGGGCCGCACGCTCTCGGCGTCGCTCGCGAACCCCGTGCCCGGCCCCGACGCGCCGAGCTTCACGGCGCTCGGTGCCTACCTGGTCGGCTCGACGATCTACACCGAAGTGTGGACCGTGGGCTTCCGTGGCCAGACCGTCGCCGGCAAGTTCGTCGCCAACGAGCTCGTCGCCCAGGTCGACCTGGCCTGGGAGTTCAACGGCCTGCCGGTGCGCGCGCGGTGGTGGGTGCGCGGGCTCCGGTGAGCTCGGGAGCCCTCGCGGCTATCTCCGGCGCAGGACCACTTCGTCCTGCCAATCCCTCGGCGCCGCGTGCACGCCGACCAGCTCGAAGTCGTCGAGCCAGTGCGCGCGGATGTACTCCGGCAGGATGAAGGTCATGCCATGGACCCCCGCGCCCCGGTCTGCTGCGGGCAGCGAGACGTTGTGGCCTTCGGGATAGGGATAGAACAAGAAGCCGCGCTCGCGCAGCGCCGGGAGGTCGCGGCGCATCTGCTCGGCGCTCGGCACCGTGAATTCGGCGATCCTGCCGCTCGCGAAGCGCTCGGCGACGTGCAGGCCCTGGACCGTCAGGATCAGCACGGCTCCCTTCCTGGTGATGCGCGCGAGTTCCTGCAGCCAGGCGCGGTGCAACGCCTCCGCGAGGTGTGAGAAGACCGAGTAGGCGATCACGCCCGCGAAGTGAGCAGCCGGAAAGGGCGACGGCGGCGCAACCGGGAGAACCGCGTATTCCGCCCAGTCGAGATGCTCGCGACACCACTGGATCGCGTCGGCGTCGACGTCGGCGCCGGCGAACCGGGTCGTGTCGGCCAGTCGCGCGAGGGGCCGCAGCAACCTCCCGCAGCCGCAACCGAAGTCCAGGAGTGCAGAGGGCGTCCCGAAGTCGAATCCCGCCTGCGCGAGCCGCACGTAGAACCCCTGGGCATCCGAGAGACCCGAGTCGTGGAAGCGATCGGCGGTGGCGTTCGCACCCCAGACCCGGCGCATCAGCTCGTACGGCGGAGTCGGCAGCAGCTGCTGGAGCTCCGGGTCGAGATGCC
>CAZSKV010000086.1:0-2660 GCA_964607495.1 uncultured candidatus Brocadiaceae bacterium | reverse complement strand
CAGCCTGCGGGCGGCCCGCAACGGCTGTTTCGCGCCGGCACGCGCGTTGCTTGGGGCACCGCCAAACCTGGAGGTGAAACCAAGATGCTCAACCATCTGATCGAGTCCGACCGTTTCCTGAACGAGTTCCTGACCGGCTTCGAGGCGCCGTCCTGGCCGCTGACCAACGTCAGCGAGGACGCCGACCACGTCTACGTGGAGGCCGAGCTGCCGGGCTTGAAGCTCGACGACATCGAGGTGACCGTGCACGGCAAGGACCTCGTGCTGGCCGGCGAGCGCAAGGTCCCCGAGCGCGAGAACGTGCAGTACCACCTGCGCGACGTGCGCGGCGGCAAGTTCGAGAAGCGGCTGCGCCTGCCGGTCGCAGTCGACGCCGAGAAGGTGGCCGCGATCCTGCAGCACGGCATCCTGACGATCACGCTGCCCAAGGCCCAGTCTGCGCGGCCGCGGCGGATCGAGATCAGGCCGGCCGGCTGACGCCGGTCAGCCGCCGATCTCGATCTTCAGGCCGTTGCTGAACAGCGCACCGAGCTGGTTCGTGCCCGGCGCGACCGTCCAGGTCTGCAGGTAGCAGTGCAGACCGGCGAGTCCGCTCGTGTTCGGCACCGGGATCGTGCCGGTGGCCGCCGTGTTGCTGAGCGTCAGCGGCACGGCGGTGCCGACCAGCTCGGGACCACAGCCCGTGCCGCAGGTCTGCGCGCTGCCCGCCTTGCCGATCGTCGTGAACTCGGAATCCAGGCTGACCGAATCGTGCGCCGGCAGGCCGGTGACCTGCGCCAGCACTTCGTCGGCCGTCTCCGCGCCCAGGAAGATCAGTCCGAACTCCGAGCTCACCGGTCCGTAGCCGGCATGGCCCCGCACGACTTCGGGCGGCATCGCGCCGTTGAAGTCGCTCTGGAACACGACGGTCTGGGCCGGGATGGCGGCGGCGAGGAGCAGGGACGCGACATGGAGAGGCCTGGCGCGCATGCCCATGGAACGCGGCCGCCGCGTGTTCGTTACCGCGTCAGCGCGGCTCGGCGGCCGTCAGCCAGCTCAGGTCCAGCGTGTAGAGATCGTGATCCCAGACCGGATCCGGCGCCCGCACCGGCAGGATCGCGATCCGCTGGCGCGCGTAGAGCGGCACCAGCAGACACTCCTCGTCCAGCACCTGCTGGATCGCCGCATGCAGCGCCAGCCGTGCCGCCTCCGCCGGCGTCGCGAGCGCCTGCTCGACGAGCGCCAGCAGGCGCGGATGCTGCAAGCGGTGGCGCGCGGACTCCGCAGTCGGCCCCTTCGGTTGCGGACCGAAACGGCTGACCAGCGTCGTGAACGGGTCGTAGGGCACCCCGTGGGTCGCGAAGAGCTGCAGATCGCACTCGCCGCCGGGGACGATCTGCGCCGGCAGCCCGTTGCGCTCGAGCATCGCGACCACGGCCTGCGCAAGCCGCAGGGCAGCCGCGTCGCCGCGCTCGACCACGAGCCGCAGCGGCGCAGTGAGCGCCGCCTCCGCGACGGCCACGGACCTGGCCTGCATCCTGCCCTGCGGCCAGATCGTCAGCGACGGCGCCGCCCAACCGGTGCTCGGATCCGCGAAGCCGCATTCGACCTCCTGCACGAGCGCCCTGCGGTAGATCGCCGCCGCGATGCGCTGGCGCAGCCCGAGCGCTGCGGTCGGTCCCTGCAACGTGAAGCCGAGGTGCAGCATCGACGAACCCGCCGTCGTGCGGATCTTGAAGCGCGGATCGTCTCGCAGGGCGACCACACGCCTGGGATCGAGGCGCACCAGCCAGCTCGAGAGCACGATGTCGACCTCGCCCCGCAGCAACGCCGCGAGCGGATCGTCGTGCTCGTCCTTGTCGAGGCGCACGAGATCGACGCGCGCGCCGGGGCCGGCGGCCCCCAGCACGAAGCGCTCGTAGCGCAGCACGCGCCCGTCCTCCCTGGCCTCGACCCAACGGAACGGCCCGGAGCCGACCACCCGCACCTGCTCGCCCTCGCGGTCGAGCGCGCCGGGGCCGCGGATCGCAGTCGGGTTGACCGCGCAGAGGTCCGGCAAGAGCGCATGCGGCCGGTCGAGCACCACGCGCAACACGCGCGGCCCGGTGGCGGTGACCTCGCGGATGCGCGCGTTCGCGCGCAGCCAGTCGTGCTCCGGCAGACCGACCCAGCGCCGCATGTGCACCGCGACCGCCTCGGCCGTGACCGGCGTGCCGTCGTGGAAGGTCGCGCCTTCGCGCAGCTCGAACTCCCAGGTCCTGCCGTCCTCGTGCAACCGCCAGGCTGCCGCCAGTCCGGGGACGATCGCGCCCCCGGGCCCGCGCTTCACCAGCGTCTCGTAGACCATCGTCTTGGTCGCGAAGCCGCCCTGGTAGGAGAGCGGCGAGAGCTCACGGACCGCGACCGCGCTCGCCTTGCAGGCCACGCGCCAGGGGGCTTTCTGGCCTGCAGGCGTCGAGGTCGCGATCCGCAGCCCGTATCCGGGTGGCCGCGCGAGCAGGAAGATCCGCCCACCAAACGTCGAGCCGACCAGCTCGTCGGTCGCGTTGCGGCCATCGAGTTCCGCCGCCGCGAGCCAGTGGCCCTGCTCGGCGTCGGTGTAGATCGACTCGGCGGACCAGGTGCCGTCGGCCTGCCCCGTGAGCAGGTGCACCTGTTGCGAGTAGCCGAACACGGCGACG
>CAZSKV010000085.1:0-7501 GCA_964607495.1 uncultured candidatus Brocadiaceae bacterium | reverse complement strand
GCAGAACCCGGCGCCGCGCCCGCGCGGGGGTCGCAAGGTCCGACAGCCCGCCGGGCTTCCCGCCGCCGACCTTGCGACCAGGGGGGGTGGGACGGCACGCTGCGCCCTTCCCAAGGCATGTCCCTGATCACGGAAGCTGCTTGGCTGACGCTTGCGCTCTTCGGGGCGATGCTGCTCGCACACGAAGGTGGCCGCCGCCTTGCATTGCGGCGCCAGGCCGCCGGTCTCGATCAGGCCAGGGCGGGTTCGGGAGCCATCGATGCGGCGGTGTTCGGGCTGCTCGGGCTCATGATCGCGTTCACGTTCACGAGCGCGGCGGCGCGCTTCGAGCGCCGGCGTGAGCTCGTGCTGCAGGAGACCAACGCGATCGGGACCGCCTGGATGCGCCTGGATCTGCTGGCCAAGGACCAGCGGGCGCAGGAA
Source organism: uncultured candidatus Brocadiaceae bacterium (assembly GCA_964607495.1). Classification (GTDB taxonomy): domain Bacteria; phylum Planctomycetota; class UBA1135; order UBA1135; family UBA2386; genus CAZSKV01. The sequence continues at coordinate 7,078 of CAZSKV010000085.1, read as the reverse complement.
CTCCAGGACGCCTTCCGGCACTACGTCGACGCCCGCATCGCCGTCTACAAGCAACTGCACTCGGAGCCAGCGCTCGATACCGCCCTGCACGAAGTCGGCGCACGGCAGCAGCGGCTGTGGGGTCTGACCTTGCAGGCGTGCGAGCGCGACCTCCGTCCGCTGACGGGGACGCTGGTCCTGCCCTGCCTCAACGAGATGTTCGACGTGGCGACCGCCCGCGTGGCCGCGGGCCGGACCCACATGCCGATGGAGATCGTCCTGCTGCTCTGGGTGCTGGCCGTGGTGTCCGCACTCGTGGCCGGGAACGGCCAGCCGATCACTCAGGTGCGGCCCTGGTTCCAGCCGCTGATGTTCGCGTTCGTCACTTCGCTCGCGCTCTACGCGACACTCGACCTCGAGTACCCGAGGATGGGTCTGATCCGGGTCGATGCGGCCGACCGGCTCCTGCTCGAAATGCGGGAGAGCATGAAGTAGCAGCTACGATTGCCCGGTCCCTGCATGAGCTTCGCGACGATCCCCGAACTCCTGAGCGAGCTGGCCGCTGGCCGGCCGATCATCCTGGCCGACGACCCCGGCCGTGAGAACGAGGGCGACCTGTGCTTCGCGGCCGAGTTCGCGACCCCGCAGCTCGTGAACTTCATGGCCAAGGAGGCCCGCGGCCTGATCTGCCTCGCGCTCGAGGGCAGGATCTGCGACCAGCTCGCGCTGCCGATGCAGGTGCAGAGCAACGAATCGCGCTACGGGACCGCGTTCACGGTCAGCATCGAGGCCAGGGACGGCGTCACGACCGGGATCTCGGCGGCCGACCGGGCGCGCACGATCCTCGCGGCCGTGCGCCCGGAGGCGCGGCCGGCCGACCTCGTGCGACCGGGCCACGTCTTCCCGCTGCGGGCCCGCGACGGTGGAGTGCTGGTGCGCGCCGGCCAGACCGAGGGCATCGTCGATCTCTGCCGGCTCGCCGGGCTGCGCCCGGCCGGCGTGATCTGCGAGATCATGAACGACGACGGCACGATGGCGCGCGTGCCGGACCTCGAGCGGTTCGCCGCGCGGCACCAGGTCAAGCTCGGCGCGATCGCCGACCTGGTCGAGTACCGGCGCCGGCGCGAGCGCCTGATCGAGCGGATGGCCGAGGCGCGCATGCCGACGAGCCATGGCTATTTCGATTCCTACACCTACGAATCGAAGGTCGACGGCCGCACGCATGTCGCGCTCTGCGTCGGCATCGAGAAGCCGAAGGAGCAGGGCGGGCGCTTTCCGCCGCTCGCGGAGCCGGTGCTGGTGCGCGTGCACAGCCAGTGCCTGACCGGCGACACCTTCGGCTCGCTGCGCTGTGACTGTGGCGAACAGCTGCATCGCGCGATGCAGGCGATCCAGGAGCGCGGCCGCGGCATCCTGCTCTACATCTCGCAGGAGGGCCGCGGGATCGGGCTCACGCACAAGATGAAGGCCTATGCGCTGCAGGACCGCGGGCTGGACACGGTCGAGGCGAACGAGAAGCTCGGCTTCAAGCCCGACGAGCGCGAGTACGGCACCGGCGCGCAGATCCTGCACGACCTCGGTGCGCGCCAGCTCGAGGTGCTGACCAACAACCCGCGGAAGCTCACGGGGCTGCTCGGCTACGGGCTCGAGATCGTCGCCCAGGTCCCGCTGCGCGTGGAGCCCAACCCCCACAACGAACGCTACTTGCAGACCAAGCGCGAGAAGATGGGGCACCTGTTCCCCGACCCGGGCGGGCAGCCAGAAACCTGACCGCGCGGGAAGAAACGTAGGCCGGAGCCTTCCAACGGGCCCGTGTTCGCCTTGAAGACCCAGGAACCCGCTGCTGATGCCGAGCTGATCGCTGCGACCCTGCAGGGCAGCCACCACGCCTTCGAGCAGCTGGTGCTGCGCTACCAGGACCGGCTCTTCCGTCTGCTCGCACGGTTCACGCGCGACCACGGTGAGGCCGAAGACCTCGCGCAGGACGTGTTCGTCAAGGTCTTCCGCAAGCTGCACACCTTCCAGCAGGACTCGAGCTTCTTCACCTGGCTCTACCGCATCGCGGTCAACACCGCGACCGACGCCCTGGCGAAGAAGAGCCGCCGGATGCTGAAGCTGGTCGAGGACACGAGCGAGCTCGACTCCGGCCAGCGCGAGCCCGGCCATGCCGGCGCGCTCGCCCCAATGCTGCACGACGAGCTGCGCGCGATCACGCGCGAGGTGCTCGACACCCTGCCGGACAAGTACCGGACCATCCTGATCCTGCGCGAGTTCGAGGACCTGGCCTACACCGAGATGGCCCAGGTGCTCGGCTGCTCGCTCGGCACGGTCGAGTCCCGACTGTTCCGCGCGCGCCAGCGCTTCAAGGACGAACTCGAGCGCCGCCACCCCGAACTCGTCCCCGCCCGCTACTACGCCCCATGACCAGCCCCCTGCACGCGACCGACCTGCTGCACGCGCAGCGCTATGCCGATGGCCAGATGCCGCCCGCCGAGGCCGCTGACTTCGCCGCCAGGCTCGAAACGGAGCCGGCCCTGCGCGAGGCCGTCGCCGCCACGCGTCAGGTCTCGGCCCTGTTCGCCGCGACCGCCAACCCGGCTCCGCCCGCGCTCCGGCCCGATTTCGCCGCGCGCGTGCTGGCCGGCGTGCGGCACCTGCCGACCCGCGCGGAACTCTTCGCGGAGGTCCCCGAACTCGGCGAGCTCGATCGCGAGCAGCGGGAGGTCGCGGGGCTCGCCCGCCGCCTGCTCGTGGCCGCGGCCTTGATCTTTGCGCTGGGCCTGCTGATGTTTGCCGGTCTTTCGCGCCGGAGCGACTCGGGCCGCCTCGAGGCTTCGCCCGTCGACCGGCAGAAGATCGACCAGCTCGATGCCAAGATCCGCCGATCCCTCGCCGAACCGACCTCTACGGAGCCGCGCACGCGGTGACCGTTCGTGAGGTTGCAGACATGGCTGCTCGGCGTGGCTGCGGCGAGCTTTTGCGCGGGCCTGGCCTGCGGCATCGCGGCGCCGGCGGTCTACGCGTCGGTGCGCGGCCAGGCCGGCGGCACGAGCCGGGAGGACGCCGACGAGGAGTACGTGCGCCAGTTCGCGGACACCTACGGCTTGACCCGCGAGCAGCAGCACCTGCTGCGGCTCGTGCGGCAGCAGCAGGAGCAGGAGCTGCATGCGGCGATCGACAGCGCGGCGCGCGACGACTGGGATCAGCTGCCCCCGGCGCTGCGGGCGCGCATCCGCGAACTCAACCAGCGCGCCGAACGGCGGATCGAGTTCCTGCTCGACGCCGTGCAGCGTGCGCGTTTCCTTGCCGACAAGACGCGGCTCACGGCCGCGAGCCGGGCGAACAAGTGACCAACAGGTGATCCATGGCCAAGGGTGTCGGCGTCGACGTCGGTGAGTACGAGATCAAGGCGGTCGAGCTCGACGGCTCGTACAAGAAGCCGCGCTTGACCAGGTTCCGGCTCGAGCGCGTGCTGCGCGCCGGCGACGGGAAGATCGAGAAGGAGCGCAAGGAGACCTACAAGGAGGAGCGGGACGTCAAGGAGAAGGCCCCCGCGCGCGACCCGCACGCGCAGAAGGCGAAGGCGATGCTCGAAGCCATCGGCGCCGGGAGCTTCGCGAAGGAGAACATGAGCGCCGGTGTGCAGATCCGCGACGGCGTCCTGCGCACGATCGACGTCCCGTTCAAGGGCCAGGACCAGATCCGCAAGGTCATCAAGTTCGAGGTCGAGGGCTCGATCCACAGCCACCAGGTCGACGACATGGTCGTCGACTTCCTGCCGCTCGAAGAGACCGCGGATGGCACCAAGGTACTGGTCGTGGCGATCCCGAAGGTGCCGCTGCTCTCGTTCGTGCAGACGTTGGAGAAGGGCGGCCTGGAACCCGAGGTGCTCGACCTGGACGCGATGGCGCTCTATCGCGTGGCCGAGTGGTGCGGCGTGTTCAGCGGCGCCGGCGCCCCCAAGGTCAAGAGCAAGCCGACCGATCTGCCGGCGGTCGCGAAGCCCCTCGACCTGCTGGTGGACGTCGGCGCGCACACGACGCGCGTGCTCGTGACCTCCGGCGGCAAGTTCGTCGACCTGCGGGCGCTGCGCACCGGCGTCGACGCGATCGCAGAGGCGGTTGCGGTGCAGGCCGACGTGCCGGTGAGTGCGGCGCGCCAGGCGGTCGAGCAGGGCCTGCGCAGCGGCGACGACTACGTGTTCGTGCTCGAGCCGGACGCCGCGGCGCCTGCCGAGCCCGCGCCGGCTGCGGCACCCGCGGCCGGCGAGGGTGAAGCCGCCGCGACGACGGCCGTCGTGAAGGCCCCTGCCAGCGTGCCCTACGCGACGATCCTGCGCGCGCGGGACGCGTTCCTCGACCGCCTGCGCAAGGAGCTGATCCGCTTCGTCGCCGGCTCGCGTGGCCAGGGCGAGATCGGGACCCTCTACGTGACCGGAGGCGGCTCGATGCTGCCTGGGGTCACCGCCGTGTTCGAGGAGGTGTTCGGCATCGCCAGCAAGCCCCTCGACGTGCTCGCGAACGTCTCGCACTCGTTGAGCCCCGAGGAGGTGCAGCACCTGAATCCGAAGCTTGCGGTCGCGATCGGCCTGGCCTTGCGCTGGCTCGGGGGCCCGACGGGATTCAACTTCCGCCAGGAGGAGCTCGCGTTCACGCGCGGCTTCGACCGCATCAAGTTCCCGCTCGCGATCGCGGCCATGGTCGCTGCGTTCCTGCTGCTGGTCTACGGGATCAAGCTCTACAAGGAGCTGAACCTGCTCGAACGCGAGTACGGGATGGCGTTCGTGCCGAAGACCGAGGTCAAGACCGGGGGCCGCACCGGCGCCACGCAGCAGACGAGGACCGCGTTCACCGGCTACGTCGGTTGGCTGGTCGGCCCCGGGCGGTGGTTCAGCGATCCGCAGCGGTATCCGGACAAGGACTATCCGGCGCTGCTCAACGCGCTGGCCGGCATGGACCCGTTCAACCGGTTGTCCTTCCTGAAGCTCAGGCTGCGCGACCGCTTCGAGGACCTGCAGAAGAAGGCCGGCCTCTACTCGAGCCTGCGCCTCGAGTCGGGCTATGGCGTGATCGTGCGGGCGATCGAGATCCTGCACTCGGTCGCGCCTGGCCTCGGCCGGTTCATGGTCGCGGACGTCGATCTGAACCTGCCCGCGCAACCGACCGGGCGCTACCTGTCGTTCACGCTGGTGCTGCGCAGCAGCAGCGGCGCGAACTTCCGCGAGCGCTTCGACATGCTCGAGCGGGCGTTCCGCGACGACATCGCCAAGAACCCCGAGTCGCCGTTCACGCAGATCCTGAAGGGAGCCGGCGAGAAGACCTTCAAGGGCGGCGGCGAGGACGAAGGGGCCTACTACGAGCTCAAGCTCGAGCTCAAACCCAAGATCGACGTGTTCCACGCGTCCAAGAAGAAGACCTGAGGTGCGCCGATGCTGAAACGACTGCTCGCCCGCCTCGATCTCTACAAGGTGCTGATCTTCGGCTGCGCCGTGGCGCTGCCGGTGCTCGGCTGGTGGATCTACTCGCTGCAGGGCCGGATCGCCAAGGGCAGGTCCGCGCTCAACGCCGCGACGCGACAGGGCCGCACGCGCGCCGAGGGCGAGCTCGAAGCGATCGGTCTCTACATCAAGCAGATCGAGAACCTGCTCAAGAGCGGACGGCCGAACGAGGACATCGCCGAAGGCCACCGCGTCTACTTCCAGAAGCAGATCACGAACACGGGTGTCGACATCCGGCTCGACGACTTCAGCATCGGTGAGATCGAGACTGTCCCGGTCGCGCGGGAGAAGGCCATCGACCAGCAGGTCGTCGTGCGCTTCACGCGCGATGGCCGCGACAACACGCCGCTGACGCGCGACTTCCTGAACGCCGTGCTCTTCAACTGCGAGTCGCAGGGACCCTGGAAGTTGCGGCAGCTCAAGCTGCGCAACAAGGAGGTCAAGGACTTCGTGAGCGCGGCCAAGGTGCCGCCGCCCGAGACCGGCGACGAATGGATCCTCGAGCGCATGATGTTCGCGCGCCGGATCCCCGACCCGAAGGCCGCGAAGTAGCGTGCGCCGGGCGTGGGCGTCGCTGCTGCTGCTCACCGCTGCCTGCGGCCAGTTGATCCAGTACTCGGACGAGCTCGTCGACGCGCGCACCGGGCGCACCGAGGTCGTGATCTGGCCGGCGACGGTCGGTGGCGTGGTCGGCTTCGCGGTCGGGATCCCGGTCGACGTGATCGCGCTGCCGGTGACCTATCCGGTCTACCTGCTGCAGAAGAGCGACTCGGGCGGGGGGGACGTGAGCTCGACGCTGCTCTTCCCGTCGTTCGTGCTCTGGCGCGCCGGGGCGATCGTGCTCGGCGCGCCCTTCGACCTGCTGGAGTTCGGCGTCTACCGGGCCTGGCAGCCGCCGGCCGCCCCGAATCGCGAGGATCAGGAGCGCTTCGAGATGGACCTCGACGAGCGCACGCTGCCGGTGCAGAGCGTCGAGACCCTGCATCCGCGCAAGCGCGCGTGAGGCGGCCGCCGGTCAGCGGCGCAGCTGCGCCGCGGCCCAGGCCGGCGACTTGTCCTGGTGGCAGTCGTTGCAGGCGTTCGGCGCTCCGGCCTGGCCGAATCTCCCGGTCGCGGCCGGATCGGGGATCGAGCTCAGCGTGTGCGTGCGCGTGAAGCGCTGCACGCCGGTCGCGAGGTTCAGGATGTGCCTGGGCAGGTGGCAGTCGTAGCAGAACGAACCGGGCGTGCCGGCCGGGTGGCGGACGTGCGCCGCGAGCCTCTCCCGCAGCGACTCGTGACAGCGCAGGCACCAGGCGTCGCTCGCGGAGGAGGGCGCGAGCATGCCGGGGCTTGCCGGCAGCTTGTTGGCGTGCGGGTCGTGGCAGTCGTAGCAGCGGACCTCGGCGTGCTGGTAGCACTTCGACTCGAGGAACGAGCGGAAGAGCATCGCGATGCCCTTGGGCCGGCCGTCGTCCCAGCATTCCGTCGTCGGCGTCTTGCGCCCCGGCTCGAGCGGCATCTCGAAGAAGTGCGGCGAGAGATCGTTCACCTTGCCCGCCTTCGAGTAGCCGGGTTCGTAGGTGCGGTAGACCTCGGTGGTCGCCATCTGGATGTCGGGAC
>CAZSKV010000084.1:0-8333 GCA_964607495.1 uncultured candidatus Brocadiaceae bacterium | reverse complement strand
ATCGCCGGCATGTCCGAGGTCTGGGGTCCGTACGTGATCGACGTGACCTGCGAAGGCGACTTCAATTGGCAGACCGGCACGGGCGGCGCGAACCTGTTCTTCTTCGGCGGCGGCGGCGAACGGCTGTTCCTCCGGGTCGCGTTCCGCAACTCCCAGGCGTGGGTCGAGAACGATCTCGGCTTCGCCAACATGCGGGACAACATGATGATCGACTGCTCGATCCAGGACGCCAGCGGGATGAGCGTGTTCACGGGCGGCCGCGGCGTCGCCGTGATCGGCAACACGATGTCGCGCTGCTACCAGAGCCACATCCTGCGCGTGTGGTGCGCCGACAAGGGCGTGATCTCGGACAACCAGCTCTACGATCCGAGCGTCGTCTCCGGATTGGGTCGCCACGCGCTGAAGCTCCATGCGATCAAGCCGGGCGGCAACTTCCCGAACGGCTGGGTGACGCAGCACGTCGTGGTCTCCGGCAACCGGATGCGTGGCTCGGCCTGGCCGGTCACGCTGGCGCCGCAGGACGACTGGGCGGTGGAGGAGGTGCGCAAGGTGGTCTTCGAGCGCAACGTCGTCCTGCCCGATACCGCGTCGGCGCGGGGCACGGGCCAGAGCCTGTTGGTCGTCGGCCACGACATGGCGATCCGCAACAACGTCCTCGTGGGCGACTTCCGCGATGGCAAGGTGAACTTCTACAACGCGATCAACGTCCGGTCGCTCGGGCTGGCCGGGCTGCCCGCGACCACGAACATCGAGGTCGCCAACAACACGGCGATCCTCCACTCCGTCAATGCAAACAACGGCGTCACGTTCCTGAACCTCGAGGGTTCGGAGGTGCGCAACGTCACGGCCGCCAACAACATCTTCCATGCCGCGAATGCCCTGGACACCGGCGCGACCGTGATGATCCAGCTGCTCGCCGGCGTGCCCCGCAGCGCCCTCGTGGACAAGAACAACCTGCTCCACACGCCGCGGAACAACTACCATGCGCTGGACGGTCAGTCCCGTTACACGCTCGCGCAGTGGCAGACCCTCGGCAGCGGCGTCGGCTCGGTGCACGGTGACCCCCTGCTGAAGGACGTGATGGCGCTCGATGTCTCGCTCCAGACTGGTTCTCCGGCGATCGGCGCCGGGACGGCGCTGGGCGGCATGTGGGACGACCTCCTCGGCGAGCTGCGCCCGCGCAGCGGCGCGATCTCGGCCGGCGCGCGCGAGTTCAAGTAGCCGCAGGCGGCCGCGCGCCACCTCGTGCCAGTGTCTGCTCGCGCCGACGCCCTCGTCGCGGCAGACTCTGCACCACCATGAAGCTCCAGTCCGACGCGCAGCTCCTCCGCATCTTCATCGGTGAGAACGACAAGCACGATGGCCGGCCGGTCTACGAGCTGATCGTCGAGGAGGTGAAGATCCGTGGACTTGCGGGCGCGACCGTCCTGCGTGGCGTCGGCGGGTTCGGTGCGCACCGGGCGGGCAAGGGCAAGACCCAGGACAACCCGCCGGTCGTGGTCGAGATCGTCGATCAGGAGGATCGGATCGCCGCCCTCGTGCCCTTCCTCGACACCGTCGTGAAGGAGGGGCTGGTCACGTTCGAGGGCGTCAAGGTCATGACCTACCGGACCGGACGCTGAGCGGCTACGCGCCGGCGCCGGAGAGCAGGAGCCGGATCGGCGCGGTCTTGGGCAGGGTGTCGAATCGGATGGGGGAGGCGAAGCGGAGCGCGGAACCGTTCCACCAGATCGAGCCGGTTGCGGTCACCGCGACCTGATGGATCACGGGCTCGGTTGGCAGGGGCACGAGCACTCCGTTCGGCAGGCGGAACACGAGGGCGGCCGGGCCGTTGGGGAGCGCGACGCGGAACACGCGCCAGGCGTCGCCCGGCGCGTGCACCGTGCTGCCGAGCTGGAGTGGCGGTGGGGCGACGAGCAGGTCGAGGCCGGTGTTGCCGTCCAGCAGCCGATCCCCCGTGAGCGCCGGCACCAACAGATCGGCGCGACCCTGCCAGGCGTCCCCGAGTTCGAGCGGGGCCCGCACCGCGTCGGCCAGGACCGTGCTGGTCTGGGCGATCGGATCGAGGGTCCGCAGGCGCGCGCCGTTCGGCGACACTTCGAGCGCCAGCGCCTGCGCGCCCTGCGTCGCGAAGGCCTGGCCCGGCTGCAAGAGCCCGCTCACGAAGGGCATGACCGTGTTGCCGCCGGTCTTGGTCAGGTTCACCGGCGGGTTCCCGGTCGTCACCGCGTAGTAGTCGAAGCGATCGGGATCTCCGATCGCCACGGTGACCGCGATGCCGTGGAACACGGGCAGGATCACGGTGCCGATGTACGGCTGGAAGTGCGTGTTCGAGGTCACGTGCACCGTCGGCGTCGTGCCGCCGGTATCCAGCAGGTAGAGCTCGTCGCGGAGCGCGCCATCGACATAGAGCAGGCGGCTCGCATCGTCGTTCAGCAGCAGCCGGGGCCCGTCTCCGACCTCCGGGAGGTAGCCGGGTTCTTCGTACTTGCTCGCCGGGGGGCTGAGCTTCTGCGCGGCCCCGCTCTCGCGCAGCAGGTAGAGCTCTTGCTGCAGCTTTGGACCGAAGAGGAACACGACCGCGGAGCCGTCCCCGCTCGGCGCCATCAGGTCCTTGAGGATCGCCGCCGGACTGCCCGCCGGGGTCACGTCGACCGCCACGCCGCCGTCGGCCAGCGGGCAGCGCAGGACCCGGGTCGCCACGGTCTGGAACACCAGCTGTTGCCTGCCGACGCAGAGTGAGAGCGGTACCACGGCCGCTGGCACGGCGACAGGCCGCGCCGGCCGGCCCGTGCTCCCGAAGTTGCCGCCATCGAGCCGGACCACGAAGAGCTCGCCGCCCCCGGTCAGGATCGCGGCGTGCCTGCCGTCGGGGGCGACCCCAATGCGGTCGGTGAACGGATTCTCCCGGCCGGTTGGCCCCGCCCCGGCGAGTTCGAGCACGCTCGCGGCGGAACCGTCACGGCGCACATGCAGGAAGCCGTATCTCTCGCCCCCTCGCAGCCGGTAGTGCAGCAGGCGCCCGTGGTCCGGCAACTCGACCCGGACCAGTCCGGACCGCACGACGAGCCGGGCCCGGTCGGCGCGCAGGCTCTGCTGCCAGGTGCGGTTCGTGAGCTCGAGCGGCAGGAACTCGGCATCGCCCAGGACCACCAGGCCGGCGGCCAGGGGGTTGGCCTCGGGCACGGTGCGGACGGTGAGGCGGGAAGGCAGCGTGCCCTCCGCCAGGGTCAACGCCGCTGTCTGTGCGGCGAGGCCGCCGGCCAGGCACAGGAGCAACGCGAGGTTGGGGCGCAGCATGATGCAGGAGCTTACCAAGGGGCGTGCCAGGCTGCGGACCGCCGCAAAGGTGTGCGCGCTCCGCACACTCGGTGTGCGTTGTCCGGGCGGCTTCATGCCGTCTTCAGCCTCGCGCCGGCAGAGTGGTTGTTCCCCATCGCGGCACGCGGCGCCGTGGATCGGAGTTCCCCCCTGTGCGTATCGTTCGTCCGCCGCATTCCGAACCCGCACTCGAGATCCACACCATGCGCAGGCAAGAGCTGAACCCGGCCGCCGCCACCGCCACCTTCCTCGTCGCCATGGCCCTGCCGCTCTGCGCCCAGGCGGATCGCAGCGCCGAGCGTCTGGATGTCGCCGTGGGCCTGATCCAACGCGAGCTGCACGACGAGGCGGCGCAAGAGCTGCAACGCTTCCTGCGCGAGAGTCCCGAGCATCGGCGTGCACCCGAAGCCGAGTACCGACTCGGCATCTGCCGGGAGAAGCTCGGTGCGCCCGAACTCGCGATCGCCGCCTACGAAGGCGCCCTGCGGCGCACACCCGATCCGGCCTGGCGCGCCGAATGCCGCTACCGCCTCGGCGGGCTGCTGCAGGGCCGCAAGCAGTACGAGGCCGCGGCCCGGTGCTTCCGGCAGATCAGCGAGCAGGAGCCCAGCGACCACTACCTGCGGGTCGCGGCGCTCTATGCGGTCGGCGAGTGCCTGCGCGACGCGGGCGACGATCCGGCAGCGCTGACCGCGTTCCGCGCGGCGGCCGCTGCGGACCAGGATCCGCGCGCCCTCCACGCCGTGCCGGCGCTCTACCAGGCCGGGTTCGTGCAGATGCGCGCGAAGGAGTTCGCGGCGGCGCGGGATCTCTTCGCCGCCGCCGCCGCTCGCGCGCCCGAACACGCGGCGGCCGCCGAGTGTCGCTATCTGCAAGGCGAAGCGGCACTGCGGGCGCAGGACCTCGCCGGCGCCGAGCAGGCGTTCGCCGCCGTCGCCGACCACAAGGAGGTGGGGGCCCGCGCGCGCGCCGGCCTCACCCGCTGCACGCTCGCGCAGGCGCGGGCCCAGCTCGCCGCCAACCAGCACGCGCAGGCCACGGCGATCGCGCAACGTGGGCTCGCCGGCGCTCCTGGCGACCTCGCGATCGAGTTCTGGGAAGTCCAGGCGCAGGCCGATCTGGCGCGCGGCGCGAACCCCGAGGCGGCTGCGGCCTATGCGCAGGTCGTGCGTCTCGCCGCGGATGCCGAGCGCCGAGGCCGCGCTCGCTATGGCGAGTGCCTGGCCCGGCACCGCGCCGGTGACCACGCCGGAGCCCTGGCCGCGGCCGATGCGCTGCTCGCGCAGGAACCGGCGCACCGCCTGCGTCCCGAGGCGCAGCTCGCGCGCGGGGAGTGCCTGTTCGCGATGGCGCGTTACGACGCCGCCGAAGCGGCGTTCGCCGCGGTGCCGCCCGGTCCCTTGCAGCGCAAGGCCGCGTTCAAGCGCGCCTGGTGCAGCTACCTGCAACACGAGCACGCGCAGGCCGCGCCGCGATTCGCCGCGCTCGTGGTCGATGCCAGCGCGGCCGATCCGATAGCCGAGGAGGCGCTGGCGATGCAGGCCCTCGCGCTGCTCGAGGCCGGCCAGGAGCGCCTTGCCCTGCAAGCCGCCGACCGCTACCGCGCCCGGCATCCGCAGGGTGCATTCCTGGCCCGCAACGAGCGGATCGCCGCGCGGGCGCTGCGTCGACTCGGGGATCTCGGCGCGGCGCAGAGCCGGTTGGAGAAGGCCGCCGCGCTCGAAGCCCATGCGGGCCGCCGCTCCGAGGACGAGCTCGAGCAGGCCGAGATCGCCTACCAGCGCGGCGACTTCGCGCGCGCGCGCAAGGCCTTTGCGACCCACGCCGGGGCCAAGGACGCGCTCGGGGCGCGGGCCAACGCCGGCCTCGCGTGGTGCGCCTTCGAACTGGGCGAGGACGCGGATTGCCAGCGCTTCCTCGCGCAGGCGCTCGCGCATCCCGAGGCCGCCGCCGAGCGCGCGAACCTGCTGGAGCTCGCGACCTCGCTGCACCACAAGGCCGGCCGCTACGACGCGGCGGCCGCCAGCGCGCGCGAGTTCCTCGCGGCCTTCCCGCAGCATCCGCATGCCGGCGACCTGCGGCTGGCCCTGGGCATCGCCCTGGCGCGGGGCAAGCACTTCGACGCGGCCCGCAAGGTGCTCGAGGATCCAGGCAGCGGCGCGTTCACGCGGCCGGATCGGGCCGCCTACGAGCTTGCGTTCGTCTGCAAGGAACTCGGCGACCGTGCGGCAGCAAGGCGCGCGTTCACCAGCGTGCTCACGACGACCAAGGACCCCGAGCTCGCCGCCGAAGCCAACCTGCAGCTCGGCCTCTTCGCCGAGGCCGAGCAGGATGCGGTCACTGCCCGCAAGCACTTCGCGGCCGTGACCGGCAAGCAACTCCACGAAGCCCGCTACCGCCTCGGCGCGAGCCACTTCGCCGGCGCGGAGTGGCAGCCGGCTCTCGCGGCCTTCGACGCGGTCGAGGCGGGCCCGATGCGTGGCGAGGCGCTCTTCCTCGCCGGCCAGTGCGGCCTGCGCCTCGGCCAGAGAGAGACCGCCGGGCAACGTTTCGGGGCGCTGCTGCGTGAGAGTCCGGAGCATCCGCGCGCCGCGGCCGCGCAGCTCGCGCAGGGGGAGGCCGCCGTCGACCAGGGCCAGACCGATGCCGCGATTGCGGCGCTCGAACCGTACCTGCGCCGGACCGGAGTCGCGGCCGGCGACCAGGCGCGGGCCCAGCTCGCACTCGGCAAGGCGCGTCTGTCGCGCAAGGAATACGCGAAGGCCGAGGCCGCGTTCGCCGCAGTGACCGCGCAGAGCGACGGCGGGCTGGCGGCCGCGGCCCAGTTCCTGCTCGGTCAGAGCCGGCGTGCGCAAGGCGACCTCGCCGGTGCGGCCGACGCCTTCGTCAAGCTGCCGATCCTCTACACCGACCCCGTCCATGTGCCGCGCGGCCTGCTCGAAGCCGGCCGCTGCTATGCCGACCTCGGCCAGCCGGCGAAGGCCGCGAAGTTCTGGAAGGAGCTCGTCGAGCGCTTCCCGGACTCGGATTGCGCCCGCGAAGCGAAACAGAAGTTGCAAGGAGAGTGAGCATGCTCGCAGCCATCTCGACCCAGACCGTGTGGCAGTTCCTGAAGGCGGGCGGACCGGTCATGGTGCCGATCGGCCTCTGTTCGGTCGTCGTGCTCGCGTACGCGCTCGAGCGCTGCCTCGCGCTGCGGGCGGCGCGCGTGCGTCCACGGGCCTTCGCGCAGGCGATCGAACTCACCGGCTCGGGGCAGCACGCGCAGGCGCTCGCGACCGCCGCCGGCGTCGAGGCGCCGGCCACGCGCATCCTCGCGGCCGGGCTGCGGCGGCGCGGTGCGACCCTGCCCGAGGTCGAGCGGGCGATCGAGGATCAGGGGCGCAAGGAGCTCGAACGCCTGCGCGCGAACATCCGGCCGATCGCGCTGATGGCCAGCATCAGTCCGCTGCTGGGCCTCTTCGGGACGGTGTTCGGCATCCTCGAAGCGTTCCACCAGGTCGCCGAGGTCGGGATGGGCAAGCCGGAGATGCTCGCCCGCGGCATCGAGTTCGCGGGCGTCGCGACCGTGGCCGGGCTCGGCGTCGCGATCCCGGCCACCGTGCTGGCCTCGTGGCTCGCGGGGCTCGTGCGCCGGCGGTTGCAGGAGATCGACGACAGGATCGCGCCCCTGGTCGAGAGCCTCGTGGGGCGGCAGGAGACCGGCCATGCGGCTTGATCTCGGTGACGACGACGAGCCGGTGATCAACCTCGTGCCGATGATCGACATGCTCTTCCTGCTGCTCGTGTTCTTCCTGGTGGCGACGACCTTCGCCCAGCAGGAGGTGCAGATGCGGCTCGACCTGCCGAAGTCGGTGGCCGGCAAGCCCGCGGAACGCCAGCCGCCGCTCGTGATCTCGGTCGCGCGGGACGGGACGCTGGTGATCGAAGGCAGGCCGGTCACGGCCGACGGGCTCAAACAGAAGCTGCTCGCGGCGGCGCAGCGCAGCAAGGATCAGGAGATCCTGATCCGCGGCGACACGCAGTGCCAGTTCGGCCTCGTGGCGCAGGCCTTCGATGCCTGCCTGGCGGCCGAACTCAAGCGCGTCTCGATTGCGGCCAGGCCCGCGCAGGAGTCCATGCCCAAGTGAGTGGAGCGCTGCGCCGCATCCTGCTCTGGCTCTGTGCCGCGGGCCTGCTCGCGGCGGCGCTCGGGCTCGCATTCCTGCGCGGCGGGCGGCCGGTGTTCTATACCGACGGCGCCGGGCTGCACGCGGCCTCTGAGCTGCGCACCGCGGGGATGCTGGCGTGGATGCGGCCCGAGCCCGAACTCGAGCTGCCGGGACCGGTCGAGGGTCGCGTCGCGCGCTTGCCCGACGGCCGGTTGCTCTATGGCCGCCGCGTCGGCGCGCAGGACATCGACCTCGTGGTGTTCGATCCGCAGCGGCAGGACCTCGCGCCCGAAGCGGTCGCGGGCCTGAACTCGCCGGCGCACGACCTTGGGCCCTTCCTCGCCGCCGATGGCCGCCTGTTCTTCGCCTCGGACCGCGCCGGCGGACGCGGTGGGTTCGACCTCTACGTGACGACCTGGTGCGACGGCCGGGTGGGACGCTGCGAGGCGGTGGCGGCGCCGTGCAACACCGAGGACGACGAGTTCGATCCTGCGCTCGCGCCGCACGCGGCCGAACTCGTGTTCGCGCGGCGCCCGGCCGGCGATCTGCAGAACCGGCCCGCCCGCCTGTGGCGGGCCGAGTTCGGCGGGGCCGCGGCGCAGCCGCTCTTCGCCGAGGCCGAGCCGGCGGAGCCGCGGATCGATCGCGAGGCGGTGTTCACGCCGGACGGGGCCGGCCTCTGGTTCGTGCGCGAGCTCTTGGGCAGGGCGCCCGAGATCATGCGGGCGCCGCGGCTCGGGCAGGGCTACGGCGAGGCGCAGCGGCTCGCGGGCATCGGCCCGGGCTTCCGCGCCCCGCTGGCCGAGGGGACCGCGCTCTGGTTGCTGTCGGCGAGTCCGCCCGCGCTGCTCTACCGCGCGC
>CAZSKV010000083.1:0-1878 GCA_964607495.1 uncultured candidatus Brocadiaceae bacterium | reverse complement strand
GCCCGAGCGCGTGCGCGATGGTGGCGTTGAAGTCGGGAACGGTCATCCGGCCCTCGACGACCTCGTGGCCGGTCGCATCGGTCCTGCCCCAACGGATGCCGCCACGGATTCCGCCACCTGCCAGCAGCGCCGAGAAGGCCTTCGGGTAGTGGTTGCGCCCGTTGTTCTCCTTGACGATGTCCGGCGTGCGGCCGAACTCGGTCGCCAGCACGACGAGCGTCTCGTGCAGCAGACCGCGCGCATCGAGGTCGGCGATCAGGGCCGCGAGCGCGCGATCGATCTCGGGCAGCTTCTCTTCGAGCTGGTCGAAGTTCTGGTTGTGGGTGTCCCAACCATCGCTGACCACCTCGATGTAACGCACCTCGTGCTCGACCAGCCGGCGCGCGAGGAGACAGCCCTGACCGAACGCCGAATCCCCATAGCCGGCGCGGATGCTGGCCGGCTCCAGGTCGACGTCGAACGCGGCCAGGTCGGCGGAACGCATCAGGCGCACCGCTTCCGCATACATGTCGCCATAGGCCCTGACGCCCTTGTGGTCGTAGCGGTTGGCGAAGCCCTCGTTCATCTTGCGCAGCAGTTCGAGGCGGCGCACGAACTGCGTCTCGCTGACGCCGGCCGGGCGTTCGCCGTGCAGCAGTCCGGTCTTGGCGTCGCCGATCGGCAGCGGCAGGTACTGCGGCGGCATCCAGCCGGAAGCCGCGAGGTCGGGGCCACCTCCGATCACGACGTGGCCGGGCAGCATCGGGTTCAGCTTGCCGCCCATGCGGTTGGCCCAGACGCCGAGGCCGGGATGCTGGATCGTGCCGCGCAATTCGTAGCTCGTGCGCAGGAAGTACTGTGCCTGCGCGTGCGCGCCCTGGGTCGAGGACAACGCGTTCACGACCGCGATCCGGTCGGCGACCTTCGCCAGCTCGGGCAGGTACTGGCTCAGCTGCACACCCAGGGCCTTGGTGGCGATGGCCTGCACCGGACCGGCCCCGGGCGTGCCGGGCTTCGGATCGAAGGTGTCGAGGTGCGAGAGCCCGCCGCGCAGGAACAGGTAGATCACCTGGCGCGCGGTCGCGGGGCGCAGCGGGATCGGGTCGTCGCCCGCGCGCGGCGCGAAGAGCCGCTGCGGCAGGGCCGGCAGCGCGGCGATGCCGAACGCACTCTTCGCGAGGCCGGACAGGAACGCCCGCCGCGACACAGGGTCGGCAGCGCCAAGCACGTCAGGCAGGTTCATGGTTCATCTCCTCAGCGCACGAAGCGGAACTCGTTGCTGTTGACCAACACCCAGACCAGATCCTCGAGCGCGTCGTCACCGCCCTCGGCCATCGCCTTCTGCCAAGCCTCCATCTCGCGGGAGTCGGGCACGCGGGTCAACACGGTCAGGAATGCGGCGCGGATCCTGCCGCTCACCTCCTTCTCGGCCTGCACGCGGCGGCCGAGGGCCGAGCCGCCGCCGCCGAGCAGGCGCTGGTCGACGAAGCCGTTCAGCAGCGACAGCACCTGGGGCACGTTCGCCTCGGCGTGCGCGTTGTCGACCTGTTCGCGGTCGGACTGGCCCAGCTGGCGCAGCAGGTGCCCGGCGGGTGCGGGCTGCGGCAGGTCGGAGGCCCGCGTCAGGTCGCGGTCGGCGAACGCCGCCCGCTGGCCGGGAAGCGGCACGCCGAGGGACCTGATCCTGGCTTCGAGATCGGCCACCGCCTGCTGGTCGCCGCGGCGACGCGCGAGCGCGAGGTCGCGCAACAGCGGGCGCGCCTCCTGGGCTTTCTGTTCGATCTCGAGCCGGCGCTCGCGCTGGGCTTCGGCCCGCTTCTCCCGCTCCATGTCGCGGTACTTCGCCGGGTCGGTGGTGCGCAACAGTTCGGCCGTGACCTCCTCTTCGAGCTGCGCAGG
>CAZSKV010000082.1:0-7067 GCA_964607495.1 uncultured candidatus Brocadiaceae bacterium | reverse complement strand
CCCCCCCCCCCCCCCCCCCCCCCCCCCCCCCCCCCCCCCCCCCCCCCCCCCCCCCCCCCCCCCCCCCCGCCCCCCCCCCGCCCCCCCCCGGCGGCGGGGGGGGGGGAGAGACGGTGTCATCAGGTGCTCTCCGTTCGAGGGCCTCGGTTGCGATCCACTGGGGCTACCCAGCATTCGCCAAGCAACCCCGATTGTGCACAGAACACTACTCGCAGCTTTGCAGAGCGGCAACCCGGGGGGCCGGAACCGTCCGCTGCAGCGAGCATGTTCAGTCCGTTCCACACCCAGCGCCGCAGCGCACCAAGGACACGATGACGGCTCGGCCAAGGGCAGGTGATCTGGTCGGTGGCGCGGTTGCGATCCAGGCCCGGATGCGCATGATCCCGCGCTGCTCCCGATCCGCTCGAGATCCATCGTGCCTTCCCCCCCCGCCGCCGGCGCTCCGGCCGAACTCCCGCTGATCCACAACGTCTTCTTCACACTGAAGGACGGCGCGCCGGCGCAGGTGCAACGCCTGGTCGCGGCCTGCAAGCAGTGGCTCGCGGGACATCCCGGCGAGCTCTTCTTCGCGGTCGGGCCCCTCGTGCCCGGTCTCGAACGCCCGGTCAACGTGCGCGACTTCCATGTCGGCCTGCACATCGTGTTCGCGAGCAAGCGCGATCACGACGTCTACCAGGCGCACGCGCGGCACCTGCGCTTCATCGAGGAGCAGCGCGACAGCTGGGCGCAGGTGCGGGTGTTCGACACCTACGGGACGCGCTGAGGCTCGAGCACCGCGCGCACGCGATCGAGCACCGCGGCGGTCGGGATCTCGGTCTTGACTGACCCCTTGCGCACGACGAACTCGACGACGCCTTCCTCGGCGCGGCGGCCGACGATGACCTGTACCGGGAAGCCCAGCAGATCGAGGTCCTTGAACTTCGCGCCCGGCGAGAGCGGACGGTCGTCGAGACAGGCGTCGATCCCGGCGGTCCTGAGTTGCTGGTAGAGCTGCTCGCCGAGCTGCACCTGGGCCTCGCGCTTGCCGTCGAGGATCGCGACCACGGCGGCGAACGGAGCGATCGGCGCCGGCCAGACGATGCCCTTCTCGTCGTGGTTCTGCTCGACAGCCGCCGCCGCGGTGCGCGAGACGCCGATCCCGTAGCAGCCCATCACGAAGGGTTGCGGCTTGCCGTTCTGCGCCATGAAGGTCGCCCCCATCGCCGACGAGTACTTGGTGCCGAGCTTGAAGATGTGCCCGACCTCGATGCCGCGGGCCTGCGCGAGCGGCGCCTTGCAGTGCACGCAGAGCTCGCCCTGCCTGCTGGTGCGCAGGTCCTTCCACTCCGGCACCCGGGAGTCGCGGCCGAGGTTGACGTTCAGGCAGTGGTAGCCGGTCTCGTTGCAGCCGGTCAGCAGGTTGGTGCGCTCCTTGAGGGTCTTGTCGCCGAGCAGCTTGACCTTCTGCGGCAGGTTCACCGGACCGGCGAAGCCGACCTCGGCGCCGGTCGCGGCCTTGATCGTCTCCTCGTCGCAGAGCTTGACCGCGAGTGCGCCGAGCGCGTTGACCAGCTTGACCTCGTTGATCTCGAGGTCCCCGCGCATCAACACGGCGACGACCTCTTCGCGGTCGGGATAGGTCGCCTTGTAGAGCACGGTCTTCGCCATCGCCGCGGCCGGCAGCTTGAAGAACTCCTCGAGCTGGGCGACGGTCTTGACGCCCGGCGTCGCGTGCTTGGCGAGGGCCTGCGCTTCGCCGGCGGCCGGCGCGGGCGGCGGCACCGACACGGCCTTCTCGACGTTGGCGGCGTAGTCGCACTTCTCGCAGAACAGGATCGTGTCCTCGCCGGTCTCGGCGAGCACCATGAACTCCTCGCTGCCGCTGCCGCCGATCGCGCCGGCGTCGGCCTGCACCGAGCGGAAGTCGAGGCCGCAACGCTTGAAGACCGCGCGGTAGGCGCGATCCATCGCCGCGTAGGCCGCGTCGAGGCCCTTCTGGTCCGCGTCGAACGAATACGCGTCCATCATGATGAACTCGCGCCCGCGCATCAGGCCGAAGCGCGGCCGGATCTCGTCCCGGAACTTGTCCTGGATCTGGTAGAGGTTGACCGGCAGCTGCTTGTAGCTCGTGACCGTCGCATTCGCGAACTGGGTGACGACCTCCTCGTGCGTCGGTCCGAGACACATCTCGGCCCCCTTGCGGTCCTTGAGCGTGAACATGATCCCGTCGTTCACATAGCGGTCCCAGCGTCCCGAGCTGACCCAGAGTTCCTTCGGGTGCACGATCGGCAACATCAGCTCCTGCGCGCCCTCACGGTCGAGCTCCTCGCGCACGATCTGGCTGACCTTCTTCAGCGTGCGCCACATCAGCGGCGCGTAGGTGTAGATGCCGGCGGCGACCTTGACGATGTAGCCACCCCGCGCGAGCAGACGGTGGCTGGCAACCTCGGCGTCGGCCGGGTCTTCGCGGAGCGTGACGATCAGCAGCTGGGAGAGCCTCATGCAGGGCGAGGAGCGTAGCGCGGCGGCGGCGGTATCGTGACGCGTATGACGAAGCAGCAGCGAGAGCGTCTGCGGGTCCTGTTCCTGTGCACCGCGAACTCGTGCCGCTCGCAGATGGCGGAGGGCTGGGCCAGGCAGCTCAAGAGCCGCGAGATCGAGGCTTTCTCGGCAGGCACGCGCGCGAGCCAGCTCAACCCCCTGGCCGTCCAGGCCATGGCCGAGGCCGGCGTCGACATCAGCAAGCAGCGGTCGAAGACGCTCGCCGACCTCGGGGCGCAGACCTTCGACTACGTGGTCACGGTGTGCGGTGATGCGGACGAGAATTGCCCGGTGTTCCCGGGCAGGACCCGGGTCGTGCACGTCGGTTTCGACGACCCGCCGCGGCTGGCGCAGGGGTGCCGCGACGATGCCGAGGCGATGCCGCACTATCGGCGCGTGCGCGACGAGATCCGGGCGTTCGTGGCGACTCTGCCCGCGGGCTTGCAAGCCCGCTGATCCTGGCCGACATGAGGGCACCATGACCGAACGAGATCCAGACGCAGTGCGCACGCTCGTGCGCGAGGGCTATGCCAAGATCGCGACCTCCAGCGCGAGTGGCGGCGGTTGTTGTGGCGGTTCCCCCTGCGGCCCGGCCGAGGTCGCGCAGAGCGTCGGTTACGCCGAGAGCGAGCTCGGCGCGATCCCCGAGGGCGCCAACCTGGGCCTCTCGTGCGGCAACCCGACGGCGATCGCCGCGCTGCGGCCGGGCGAGACGGTGCTCGATCTGGGCGCCGGCGGCGGCCTCGACGTGTTCCTGGCCGGGGCCAAGGTCGGCCCGACGGGCCGCGCGATCGGCGTCGACATGACGCCGGAGATGGTGCGGCTCGCGCGCCAGAACACGGCCACCTACCGCGCGCGGAGCGGCTTCGCGAACGTCGAGTTCCGCCTCGGCGAGATCGAGCATCTGCCGGTCGCGGACGCGAGCGTCGACGTCGTGATCTCGAACTGCGTGCTCAACCTGTCGCCGGACAAGGCCCAGGTCTGGCGCGAGATCGCGCGCGTGCTCAAGCCCGGCGGCCGCGTCGCGGTCAGTGACCTGGCGCTGCTGCGGCCGTTGCCCGAGAGCGTGCGCAAGGACGTCGAGGCGCTGGTCGGCTGCGTCGCGGGCGCGGTTTCGGTCGACGAGACGCGCCGCCTGATGGATGCCGCCGGGCTCGGCGCGATCGAGCTCGTCCCGAAGCCGGAGTACGTGCGCGCGATGACGAGCGCCCAGGATCCGCTCTACCAGGAGATCGCGCGCAAGCTGCCGGCGGGCACGGGGGCGGCGGACTTCATCACGAGCCTGGACATCCGGGCGCAGCGCGTGCACTAGTCCGCACCGGCGGCGGGCCGACTCGGGAACCTATCCTCATAGAAAAGTACGCGGTACTCAGCTACGGAGGAGCGCCGAGTCAGCCTCGGTGAAGCCGTGCTTGCGGTAGAAGCCGCGGGTGTAGCTCTCGCGCTTGCGGCTGGTGTTCACTTCGATCCGGCATGCGCCGACCTTCTTCGCGAGGCCCCGGACCGACTCGAGCAGCTTGGTGCCGACACCCTTGCCGCGGGCCGCTGCGGCAACGACGAGCTCGTCGATCAGGATCTGGTCGCCGCCCAGGCGCATGGCGGGCATGCGCGCCGCGCAGACGTAGCCGACCAACTTGCCGGCATCCTCGGCGACGGTCAGCGTGCGTTTGTCGTCGACCAGCAGGTCCGCGAAGACCCGCACGAACGCGGCCGGTTTGACATCGGGATAGCCGAGGTCGCTGAGCAGGGCATGGATCGCGTCACGATCTTCGGCGGTTGCAGGACGGAGGTTCACCATCGTGCACCACGATACGCGCTCGGGCTACGATGGGCCCATGCTTCGCTGCGCACTCCTCGCGACGATCCTGGTCGCCGGCGCCCCGACCCAGGAGAGCCGGCCCGCCGCGGCCTGGAGTGCGCGCGTGCAGGCGCTCGTCGCGCCGCTGCAGAAGAAGGGCGAGATCACGGACCTCGCGCTCGGCATCGTCGACGGCACCGCGACGCATGAGTTCTTCTTCGGCCCGGCGGGCGTCGACGCGCACACGCTCTTCGAGATCGGGTCGGTCACGAAGGTCTTCACCGGCATCGCGCTCGCGAGCCTGGTGCACGCGCGCGAACTCGCGCTGACGGACACGCTCGCGCAGCACCTGCCGGCCGAGCTCGCGATCCCGCCCCAAGGCCGCCCGATCCAGCTCGTCGACCTCGCGACGCACACGTCGGGACTGTCCCGCCTGCCGCCGAACCTCGTGGTCAAGAACCAGGGCGACCCCTACCGGGACTATCGCGCAGCGGATCTGCGCGAAGCGCTGCCTGTGGTCGCGCTCACGCGCGCGCCCGGCAAGTACGAGTACTCGAACTTCGGCGTGGGGCTGCTCGGCTGGGTGCTCGCGCGCCACGAACAGTGCAGCTTCGACGCGCTGCTCGCGACCCACGTCTGCGAGCCGTTGGGCCTGGTCGAGACCCGCTGCGAGCTCGATGCCGCGCTCGCCAAACGCCTGGTCGGCGGCCACGACGAGCAGGGCAGGCCGGTTCCGCACTGGCATTTCACGGAGGCGATGGCCGGAGCCGGTGCGCTGCGTTCCTCGCTCGCCGACATGCTGCGCTTCGTGCGCGCGAACCTCGGCCTCGTCGCGCCCGAGAGCGCGCCCGTGCTGCAGCTCGCGCAGCAGGTGCACTTCGCCGAAGTGCCCGCGCCACAGCGCCGCCTCGGCCTCGGCTGGCACTTCGAGAAGCTCCCGCACTGCGTCGCGCTGTGGCACAACGGCGGCACGGGCGGCTTCCGCACGTTCCTCGGCTTCGTGCCCGAGACCAAGACCGGGGTGGTCGTGCTCGCGAACCGCGCGCGCTCGGTCGACCCGCTCGGCTTCCGCCTGCTGCAGCTCGCGAACGAACCCCGGACCACTGCTGGCTCGCGCACGACCGGCAAGTAGCATCCGCCGCCGATGTCGCTGGCGGCACTCGTCCTGGTCACGATCGCGATCTTCGCGCTCGCCTACTTGGCCTACGGGCGCCTGCTGACGCGGCTCTTCGCGCTCGACCCGGCGGCCACGACCCCGGCGCACGCGCGGCGCGACGGGGCGGACTTCGTGCCGACCAGCCGCTTCTACCTGCTCTCGCAGCACTTCTCGGCGATCTCCGCGGCCGGGCCGATCGCCGGCCCGATCCTCGCGTGCACCGACTTCGGCTGGCAGCCGGCGCTGCTGTGGATCGTGCTCGGCTGCATCCTGATCGGCGCGATGCACGACTTCGCGGCGCTGGTCGGCTCCGTCCGGCATCGCGCGTGCTCGGTCGCCGAGATCCTGAAGCAGCACCTGAACGCGCGCACCTACGCGGCCTTCACGCTCTACATCTGGCTCGCGCTCGTCTACGTGATCGTCGCCTTCACCGACATCACGGCGCGCGCGTTCGTCGAGGACCTGCCGCTCGCCGCGGGCAGGGCGATCCCGGGTGCCGGCGTCGCGACCGCGTCGATGCTCTACCTCGGTCTCGCGCTGGCGATGGGCCTCACCGTGCGCCGCCTGCAGCCGAGCCTGCGGGTGACGACCCTGGTGTTCGTGCCGTTGGTCGGCCTCGCGATCTGGGCCGGACCGCACCTCCCGTTCGAGCTGAAGGCCCCCGGCAGCGTGCCCTCGCTCTACTGGGCCTATGCGATCCTCGCCTACTGCGGGGTCGCCTCGCTGCTGCCGGTCTGGCTGCTGCTGCAGCCCCGCGGCTACCTCGGCGGCGTCTTCCTCTACGTGACGCTGATCGGCGGCCTGCTCGGCCTGTTGGTGCAGAACCCCGAAGTCCGCTTCGCCGGCTTCAAGGGCTTCTTCGCCGCCAACGGCCAGCCGCTGCTGCCCTTCCTGTTCATCACGATCGCCTGCGGCGCCTGTTCGGGCTTCCACGGCCTCGTCTGCTCGGGCACCACCAGCAAGCAGATCGACAAGGAGCCGGACGCGCACCTGGTCGGCTATGGCGGCATGCTGCTCGAGGGCGTCGTCGCGGTCCTCGCGCTCGCCTGCGTGATGATCCTGCCGGCCGGCGACGCGGTGTTGCAGGGCGGCGCCGACAAGATCTTCGGCTGGGGGGTCGGCAACTTCCTGCACGCGCTCGGCGTGCCGCTCGAGTTCGCGCTCACGTTCGCGATGCTCGCGTTCGCGACCTTCGTCTACGACACGCTCGACGTCTGCACGCGGCTCGCGCGCTACCTGTTCTGCGAGTTCACCGGCTGGCGCGGCCGCATCGCCGGCACCGTCGCCACGCTGGTCACGCTCGCCCTGCCCGCCTGGTTCGTGAGCCAGACCGTCGTGCAGAACGGCAGGACCGTGCCCGCCTACCGCGTGATCTGGCCGCTCTTCGGCAGCACCAACCAGCTGCTGGCCGGCCTGACACTCGTCGGCCTGCTGCTCTGGCTGGTGCGCACCGGCAAGCCGCGGCTCCTGCGCTGGCTGGTCGGCGTGCCGATGCTCTTCATGATGCTCAACACGGTCAGCGCCCTGGTGCTGCAGATCACCGCACGGGACGCACCGGCGCCTATCATCGGCGTCGGCATCCTGCTGCTGGGC
>CAZSKV010000081.1:0-2282 GCA_964607495.1 uncultured candidatus Brocadiaceae bacterium | reverse complement strand
GCCTCTTCTGCGCCGTCCTGCTGTCCGGATGCACTTCCGAGCACGTGGCGCCGAGCAGCGTTGCCGCGGCAGAGACCGGAGTGCGGATCGGCTCGGTCGCCACGGATGCCGAGGTGGAAACCCAGCTCTTCGCGCCGCTGGCCCGCTACCTCGGCCGTCGGCTGGCCGAGGCCGGTTCGACCCATGTGCAGGCCGAGGTCGTGATCGCCCCGAGCGCGGAAGCCATGGGCAAGTTGCTGGCTGCCGGCAAGGTCGACATCTACCTCGACAGTCCGTACCCGGTCCTGCGGGCTTGCGCCCTCGGCGAGGCCACGCCCTGGTTGCGGCGCTGGAAGCGCGGGCGCGCCGACTACACGAGCACGCTCTCCGTCGCTGCCTCGGGCCCGCTGCATTCCCTCGAGCAACTGCGCGGCAAGGTGATCGCCTTCGAGGATCCCAGCTCGACGTCGCGCTACTTCCTTCCGGCCTCGGAACTGCTGCACCGCGGTCTGACCCTGGTCGAATGCAAGCCCGGGACCATGACCGTCCCAGGGGACAAGGTCGGCTATGTGTTCGCCGGCATCGATCGCGAATGCCTCGACCTGCTGGAGTCCGGCAAGGTCGCGGCCATCGCCCTCGGCAGTGACGACCTGTACGCCGCGACCTCCGGTCGGGACACCCGTCTGCGGGTGCTCTGGAGATCACCTCCGGTGCCGCGCCACGTGCTCGCCTACCGCACGAGCCTCGATCCGCAACTGCGCAACCAGCTCGAGCGGATCCTGATCGCCATGGACCAGGACCGCGAGGGCCGCCAGGTGCTCGACGGTTTCGAACGGACCGCGTGCTTCGACCGGATTCCCAGCACGGATCGGCAGGTGCTCAACCGGCTGCGCGAACTCGAGCGGCAGCTCAACGACCGATCTGCGTCCGCAGCCCCCCGCTGAACGCGAAGGTGCTGCCCCAGGCCCCGCCTGGGTCTCGGACCACGTACTGCCACCACAACACGGTGCCGAGCAACGCCGCCTGTCCGGGGAGTGGCAGACCGACTCCCGCGGTTCCAGCTCCGTCCACCGCGGTCGCGAAGCCCAGCGCGGGCCCGCCGAGGTCGACGAGCAGCACGCATCCGCCCAGCGGGATGCTCGCCGGACTGGCGGCCCCGAGCAGCAGCGCGGGTGCCGCAGGCAACGCCTCGCTCAGGCTCAGGATGAACGCCGTGTTGCCGAGGCTAGGTACGCCTGACGCGATGCGCGGCACCCGGCCGCCAGTGCCTGCGCAGCCACTGCGGAACGGCTCGACCAGCGAGGCGCCGACCTGGGCGGCCAGCATGCCGTGCAGCTCGCGGCCGGTCAGTCCATCGTCCGCGGTGAACAGGTAGCTGCCGGCGAGGGCAACGGGCATGAACTCGTCCGCGGCCGACGACCCGACGCCAGGTCGGATGTCCACCAGCAACGTCGTGCCGGCAGCCGTGCCATCGCTCACCCAGGGCTCGATGCCATGCGTACCGTCGTCGGCGGAGAACAACCCACGGCGCCCCGCGCCCGCCGCCACGAAGAGCGCGGAGGCTGCCACCGATCCCAGGCTCCCGGCCCGCAGGTCGGTGATCAGGTGCGTACCCTGGCTGCTACCGTCCGAGATCCACGGCTCGATTCCGTGCACGCCGTCCTGCGCCGGAAAGAACAGCCGATCCCCAGCGACCGACAGGCGATAGGAACCGAGCAGGTTGCCGACCGAACCTGCGCTGCCCGGCCAGATGTCCGCGAGCAGCGCAGTGCCGGCGGCGCTGCCATCCGTCCGGTAGACCTCGCGGCCGTAGGTGGCGGTGTACGCCGAGAAGAAGACTGTGTTGCCGAGCGCCACGAACTCACGCGGCTCGGCTGACGACGCGCCGGCGTGGATGTCCTTCACCAGCCAGGTGCCGCTGGCAGTCCCGTCGGTACGCCACAACTCGGACCCGGACCTGCCATCGGAGGCATTGAACAGGATCGCCGCGCCCAAGCGCGTCATCCCCCAACAGAACGAACCCGTGGTGCCAGGCCAGATCTCCACGACCAGGCTCGTGCCGGCGGCAGTGCCTTCGCTCCGGAACAGCTCCATGCCAGTCGCCGGGGTCAGGCCTGCGAACAACACGCCACGACCGTGCGGCACGATGGTGTTCTGCCATCGCGTCGCACCATCACCGCTCCCGGGCCAGAGGTCGATGACCTGGGCCGTGCCCGCCGGCACGCCATTCGTGAGCCACAGCTCCCGACCATCGCTCGCGGTCGTCGCGGTGAAGAAGATCCGGTCCCCTGCCCGCGTGAACC
>CAZSKV010000080.1:0-1625 GCA_964607495.1 uncultured candidatus Brocadiaceae bacterium | reverse complement strand
CCCGGCGCGGATGCGATCTTCAACGCCGGCACCGCGCTCACGTTCCAGCCGGTGAAGGACACCACGACGTCGGCCGCCTGTCTGCAGCATGGCGGCGCGGTTCAGCCGACGTACTACAAGTACCTGCTCTCCGGGGCGGCGGTGTCGGCGGCGGCGACGGTGGTGCCGGGCACGCTCGCGCTGGTGGACGTGATCGGCTTCTACCGCGTGACCGCGGTGACGACCACCACCGCGCAGGCCACGACCAACACGCTAGGGCAGTCCGACACCTTCACGGCAGACGCCTCGACCGACACGATCACCTTCACCAGCACGGCCAATTCCCCGTCGAACCTTCTCACCGGCACGCGCTGCCGCCTGACGACGACCACGACGCTGCCCGGCGGCCTCGCCACGGCGACGGACTACTACTACATCCGCTCGACCGACTCGACGGGCAAGTTCGCTACGAGCTACGCCAACGCCATCGCGGGCACCGCCATCAACATCACCGACGCGGGCACCGGCACGCACACCATGACGTGGCTGCTCCCGCGCTACACCAACGGCGCCGGCGTGCAGGCGATCTTCTTCAACTCGAACGCGACCGCGCTCGGTGCGGCGACGCCGAACCTTTCGCTCGGCTACACGAACAGCGCGCAGGTCGCCTCGCGCGCAACGCCGACCGTGCTGCCGATCGGCAAGAGCGCGGCCTCGAACTCGCACATCCTCTACACGGGCGCGACGGGCACGGGCAAGTACAACTACACCACCCCGCTGCAAGCGGGCGACGCGGGCATCGCCGAGGTCAACACGATCCAGAACTCGGTCAGCTACGTTTCGGGCGAATACTCGGTGGCGCTGATCCGTGAACTCGCGCAGTTCCCGCTCTCGACACTGGGCCTCATGGCCGAGCAGAACTTCCTGTACGGCCTGCCGAGCCTGCCGCGCGTGTACGACGGCGCAGCGCCCTACTGGCTGTGGGGCTCTGGCGTGGCGACGCCGGCCTCGAGCGCGTTCTCAGGCTACCTAAACTTCGTCTGGAACTGATGATCCTCGCAAACTACGCGCAGCAGAACCGCAACACCGTGCGCGAGCTGGGGGTGGCGTTCACGAACCCGCTCGCGCAAGTGAAGCCGGCGCACGTCTGGTCGTTCTACGTAGCCGACGACACCGACGCCGACCGGCTGACGCTGCGCGGCAAGACGGCATGGCCGAACGGCTACCGCAACGAGTACGCATGGTCGCAGGCCCCGAAGGCAGGCGGGCTCGCCAGCACGCTGCACGTCCGCGGCAGCGGCGATGTGTCAGACGCAGAGGCGTGGGCCGTCAAGCTCGCGCAGGCGGCCCTTACCGGGACCGGCGATTTGACGGCGATCGGCGGCCTGATCGTCCAGTTGGTCGCTGCCATCACCGGTTCGGGCACGGTCTCGAACGCCGACATCAAGGCGTTCCTCCAGGCTGTTGCAGCGCTGACCGGCTCGGGTGGGGTGTCAGACGCCGACCTAGAGGGCCTTGGCGCTCTGCTGGCGGCTTTGACGGCCAGCGGGACCGCCGCGGGCTCGACGTTGACCGGGATCGGCGAGCTCGACGCGGACATCGTGGTGACTGGCACGGGTTTGACGACAGCGAACGTTGGCACTGCC
>CAZSKV010000079.1:0-1842 GCA_964607495.1 uncultured candidatus Brocadiaceae bacterium | reverse complement strand
GGCAACTCTGGATGAGTTGCATAGATTCGGTCGCGCGAAGATGGGCGAAGAGACGCGCGTTCCGCGCGAACGAGTCCCGTGACGCAGACTCCTAGCTGAAGTCTGCCCCCGGCGGCGGGCCTGGGGGCGAGGACATGCGGGCCTTGTGCCCCGGTTCCGGCGAAGGCGTGCGCGGCGAAAAAGCCGGCTCGGGCAGTAGTTTGCCTGGGGTGACCATTCCCCGCCAACGCGTCCCATGGCTCCGTACCCTGGCCTCTGGCATCGGCTTGACGCTCTGTGCGACGGCGCAGATCGCCTGGGAGCAGGTCGATCTCTACTCCGGCCGGGATGGCCACGCGGCCGCATTCGATGCCGCTCGCGGCCGCTTGCTGATCTTCGGTGGCTCGACCGGATGGGATCTGAGCGACGCGACCCTCACCTGGGACGGCCGGTCCTGGAGCCGACAGACTCCGGCGCACGTGCCGGCCCCACGCATGCAGCACGCGATGGCCTATGACGCGGCGCGGGCGCGCATCGTGCTCTTCGGTGGCTCGACGCGCCAGGGCAACCGCTTCGGCGACACCTGGGAGTGGGACGGCAGCGACTGGATCGCGCGGCAACCGGCACACGCCCCGAGCCCGCGCTCCGGCCACAGTCTGACCTACGACCCGTTGCGCGCGCGCGTGATCCTCTTCGGGGGGTCCGCGGCCGGCGCCCTGATGGACGACACCTGGGAGTGGGACGGCAGCGATTGGACCCCACGCGCGCCGCTGCATCGGCCGCCGCTGCGGTCGTCAGCCGGCATGACCTTCGATGCGCGCGCGGGTCGCGTCGTGCTCTTCGGCGGCATCTGTCCGTTGGGTGGCCCGTGCGCACGTGCGGACACCTGGGAATGGGATGGCAGCGACTGGATCTTCCGCACCGCGGCCTTCCCCTCGTACGGACGCTGGGGCATCCAACTCGCCTACGACCCGTTGCGGCAGCGCGTCGTGCTCTTCGGCGGCAGCGACGAGCCGGGCCACGTCTACGACGAGACCTTCGAATGGGACGGCACGGCCTGGCGCGAGATCGTCCCGGTCGTGCGCGCGCCTGGGCGCGAGTACTACGCGGCGGTGTTCCATCCGCTCCTGGGCCGGGTCGTGCTCACGGGCGGGCTCGGCTGGCTCGGCATGCAGTATTCCGACCTCTGGGAATGGCGTGGGGACCGTTGGTCCGAGATCGACCCGGGGTCGCCGACCTTGCGCGAGTCGCCGGCCTTCGCGTTCGACGCGCACCGCGACCGCGGCGTGCTCTTCGGCGGCCTCATGGGCAACGGCGAGACCTGGGAATGGACCGGCTCGCGCTGGTGGCGGGCCCAACCCGCGACGACTCCGCCCCAGACCATGGGCCAGGTCATGGCCTACGATCCGCACCGCAAGCAGGTGTGGCTGGTCACCGGCTACAACAACCTGCAGCTCTGGGGATTCGCCGGCCGGGACTGGGTGCGCCAACCGACGCCGACCAGCCCGCCCTCCGGTGAAGGCGCCGCCCTCGCCTTCGACGCGGCGCGTGGGCGGCTCGTGCTGCTGACCGCGGCCACGGCGGTCTCCGGCTCCAGCACCTACGAATGGGACGGCACGGACTGGCGACTGCAGACTCCGGCGCACTCACCGCCGCCGCGCGCCTGGCACGCGCTCGCCTACGACGAGGCGCGACAGCGCACCGTGCTCTTCGGCGGCACCGCGACTGCCGACACCTGGGAATGGGACGGCACCGACTGGTGGCAGCACACCCCGGCCTTGCTGCCGCCAGCGGGCCAACGCGTCTCGATGGTCTACGACGCCGCCAGGCAACGCACCGTGCTCTGTGGTGGCAGCGGGATGC
>CAZSKV010000078.1:0-5127 GCA_964607495.1 uncultured candidatus Brocadiaceae bacterium | reverse complement strand
GTACTCGGAGCTGGCCGGGCGTCTGCAGCAGGAGGGGTTCGAGCTCGGAATCCTGGCGCTGGCCAACCAAGGTGAGATTCCGGAGGACGCGAAGGTCGTCGCGCTGCTCGAACCGCGCCGCGAGCTCAGCGAGCGGGAGGCCGAGTTGCTGCTGGCCTACCTGCGCCGCGGGGGCCGCGTGTTCGTGAACGTCTCGTACCACGAGCAACCGGCCGAGTGGAATCCGCGGCTCGCGGCCCTGCTGACGCCGCTGGGCCTCGAACTCGGCGAGGACCTCGTCTGCCACATGATCGTCGACCCCAACCGGCCCAACCAGCTGCTGAGCTCCTCGCCGGCCGTGCGTACCCTGGCGGTCACCGGGCTCTCGCCGAGCCATCCGGTCACCAAGCCGCTGCTGCGGATCGGGCGCACGCCGGTGCTCAAGGAGGCTCGCGAGATCCGGCCGCTCACGGCTCCACCGGCCGGCGTGCGCGTCGATGCGACGCTGCTGCGCACCGGCCAGTATGCCTGGATCGAGCCGCGGTCCGCGGAAGGCGTGCCGCCTCCGGCACCGCTCTACCGTGGCGACCAGAAGGGTCTCGGCGAACGCTCGCTCGGTGCGGTGGTCGAAGTGGAGCCGCCGGACGGCGCGGCGGATCCCAAGCGCGTCGGCCGGCTCGCGCTGGTCTCGGGCATCGCCTTCGTCAACCTCGCGATGCAGCACAACGGGGATCTCGGCCTGAACCTGCTGCAGTGGCTCGCCGAACGCAAGGAGCTGGTGCAGGTGCGCGGCAATACGTTCCGGAGCCGCGGCCTCGCGCATGTCACGCAGCCGCAGTTCAACCGGCTGTTCTGGTTGCTGGTCGCCTATGTGCCGGGCGGACTGCTCGCCCTCGGCCTGCTCGTCCTGTGGCGGAGGTCTCGCTGATGCGCTCGCTGGCCGGAACCCTGGTCCTCGTCGTCGTGGCCGCCGGTCTCGGCGCCGCGCTCTACCTGACGCGGGATCCCGGTACGACGAACGCGGGCCTCATGCACCCGCTGCTCGGCGGCAGGCGCCTGCTCGAGGCCGAGCGCATCGTGTTGCAGAACGACGTCGAAGGTGGGCAGATCCATCTGAGCCGCGACGGCGCGGGCTATCGGCTCGAGGAGCCGCTGCGCGATCTCGCGTCCCAGGCGTTCCTGCAGCAGGTGGCCATGGCCTTCGACACCGCGCTCGCGATCAAGGCCTTCGCCGGGGCCGAGATCACCGAGAAGGTGCTGCTCGAGACCGGTCTCGCCAAGCCGCGCTGCCGGGTCGAGCTGCGCTACGCGGACGGGCAGACCGTGACGGTCGAGCTGGGCCTCGAGGGCGTCACGGGCACGGACCTGTTCGTGCGCAAGGACGGCAGCGTCTGGCGGACCGGCCTCGCGGTCTACTCGAGCCTGCGCGCGACCCTCGCCGACATGCGCGAGCGCAACGTGTTCCTGAATACCCTGGCCACCGGCGTGCGGCGCTTCACGCTGCAGCGCCGGACCGAGGCCGGCAAGCTCGAACGCATCGTGCTGGTCACCGAGGGCGAACTGTTGCGTCTCGTCGAACCCGTGCAGGCGCGTCCGGACCTGGAGGCAGCGCAGGCCCTCGTGTTGCCGGTGCTCGCGATGCGGGTCGAAGCGTTCCTCGCCGGGGCCCTGAACCCGCGGCCGGACCCCGACTGGGTGATCGAGGTCGACGGCTCCTTCGGCAAGGAGCGGCTGCAACTCTGGGGCAAGGCCGGCGAGACCCTGCTCGGGCAGCAGGCACCGCGCGGCATCGAGTTCTCGGTCGCGGCGGCGCACTTCCCGCGGCTCCTCGGCACGCCGCTCGATGCCCTGCGGGCGCGGCTGCTCGTGCCGATCCCACCCGAGCAGGTGCACGGACTGACGCTCGATCCGGGGCCGGGCCGCGGCAAGGCGCTCGTGCTCGTGCCGGGCCTGACCGGCGGGCTGCGCCTCGCGCAGCCGGTTGCGGCCGAGACCGATCCGGTGGCCCTCGCCGAGTTGCTCGCCGCCCTCGCCAGGCTGCAGGCCGAGGAGTTCCTGCCCGAGTCGCAGGATTTCGGCCGCTTCGGCCTCGACGAGGCGTCGGCGGCCTCGCTGCAGATCCTCGGCCAGTTCGCGCAGCGGCCGACCAAGGTGATCTTCGGCCGCGACGAAGGCGAGTTCACGTTCGCGCGGCGCACGGACGAGTCCTTCGTGGTCAAGGTCAGGACCAGCGCCGTCGCCGCGCTGCGCGGCGACTGGAGTGCTCTCGTCTCCAAGCAGGTGCAGCGCCTCACGGTGCCGCCCGAACGCCTGACCGTTGCGCGCGGTGCGCAGGTCACGCGCTACGTGCGCGGCGTCGACGGCAAGTGGCGCAAGGACGGACAGGGTGAGCCGCTCGGCGTCGTCGGCGAGACCGTGAACGTGCTCTCCGACCTGCGCGCGAAGGCGACCCACGATCCGGCGGTGATCGGCGCGTTGCCGGAGCCGCTGCAGATCGAACTCGCGGCCGGATCGGGCGACGTGTTCGCGACCTTGCAGGTGGCGCCACGCGGGAAGTCGGCGTTGGTGACGACCGGCAAGCTCGCGGTGGTCTACGAGCTGACCGAGCTCGACGCGCGGGCGGTTCTGGAGCTCGTGGGCAGATGACGCGACAGGCCGCAGCGGATGCCGAGCGTCCGCTGCACCGGGATGAGTAGCATGACGACCTACACCAAGCGGGACATTCGGGCAGCGGACATGTTTGCGCTGATTCTCGTCGGCTTCGGTGTCGTGCTCATGCTGGTCGCGGCAATGCCGCGGATCGCCGCCAACACCGACCAGGGGGGTGGCATGAATCCGGCGCTCTGGATCGTGGCCGGCGTGTTCGTCGTCCTCGGCGTGGCTCTGAATCTGAAGATCAAGCAGCTGGTTCGCAACCAAGGGCGAGAGCCCGAGGACCGTCCAGGTGTTGCCGAGGAGGGCATCCAACGCGCCGAGGAGCCATAGGGCCGCGACCCACGCACCCGCGACGATGCGCTGCGACTGAGGGACAGCGATACTGGACTGACCTGCATGTACCGCGTACCGCGTGACCTCGACCTGTCTCCCGTCGTGGGAGAGTCCACGACCCAAGTGGGGGTCGGTCAGTTCGACCTCCAGTTCACGTTCGGCCCCGTTCATTTCGCGGTCGAGTCTCCGGTGGACCTCTTTCGAGACGGCAAACTCGTGGCTCACTGGGAACAAGGCCGGTGGCCAGACGCAGGGTTCTACGAGCTCATGAACACCGAGGTCCGACGCTGCGAGGTCGTCAACGATCGGCTGATCGTGTTCGAATGCGAGAACGGCATCACGATGCACCTCGTAGACGACTCGGATGCGTACGAGTGCATGCAGATCTCCTTCGCAGGCGATCAGTCCGTGCGGATCATCTAGGAGTCTGCGCCTCGGAAGGCGAGCCGCGCCCCCTTCCGTTTCCGAGCAATCCGCCGACGCGTCTCCCGGCGCGCGACTCGCTCAGCGTGCAGCCGGGATCACGCGGGCCGTCATCCCTTCGCGGCGAGCGAGCAACACGCGCAGGTCGTAGCCGTAGAAGTCCTGGTTCTGGGCGCCGGCGCACGCGGCCTTGCGTTCGTCGGCGGCATTGGCGACCCAGATCCAGCGGTCGGTGCCGGCCATGACCGCCTGGTGCAGGCAGCCGTGCTCCCGCGGATAGCGGCGCAGCAGCTCGATCAGCGCCTCGGTGTCGAGCTGGCCGCGGCGCTCCTCGCAGAACGCGGTCATGCGCGCGTAGGCTTCCCAGGAGCTCTGCTTGCTGATCCTCGGGTCGTAGGGGCTGCGCTGGGTCTTGGCCAGCTCCTCGGCGACGAAGTGGTTGCTGCGGCGCACGAGATCGGGCAAGGCGGTGTGGGGCGCGATGTTCTCGCGCGGATCGCCGAGCTCGAACAGCTGGAATTGGCGGCGCGTGACCTCGATCGCGGCCGCGTCGCGCTCGTCGCCGGAACCGACGACGAAGTGATAGCCGGCGGTGCTCGGGCCCTTGTGGAACACCGCGACCGCTTCGGCCAGGGTCGTGGCGCGCCGCAGGACTTCCTGCACCTGGAACACCATCGGGACGCCGCGATGGTCCTCGTCCTTGCAGTGCGAGCCCATCTCGCCGACCGAGATGCCGGCGCCGTTGAGCCCGGTGACCGCACCGAGGAAGCCAGCCCAGCTCGGCACGGCGTGCGGCAGGCCGTCCTCCGGCTCACGCACGATCAGCACGGCGTGGTTCTGGATGCGCGTCGACGTGCCGATGTCGAGTGCGTAGTCGAGGCTGCGCAGGTGGTAGAGCTTGCCGTCCTTCGTCGCCGTCTTCGCCGCGGCGAGGCCCGTGCAGTGGAAGTACGAGGGCATCGCGTGCAGCAGCCGGATGCGCGCGAGCGGCACGCCACTGCCTGCGGCGAGACCGGCCATCTCCTGCTCGTAGCGCCGCGGGATGAACGGCGTGGCCTGCGCGAGCAGCTGCTGCAACGCGGCGGGGCTCAGTCCTTGCCGTTCGGTCCAGGCCAGGGTCTCCTCGGTCACGAGGCGCACCTCGGCGGCGAGCAGCTTGCCGTGCTGGCGGCCGATCTCGTGGGGCGACCCCTTGAGCAGCAGGAGCCGCTGCTCGCCACAGCGGTAGAGCGCGCCCGAGCCCTCGGCGAGCACCAGTTCGATGGGCGCGGACTGGGCCGTGAGGCCGGCTGCGAGCAGCAACCCGGCGACGCCACGCAAGCGGGTGAACATCAACGCAGATTCTATCGGCCGGGAGGGGGTGGGCTGCCTCAGCGCAGGCGGATCACGTGCTGCACCGGAGTCTCGGGCATCGCCGCACTCGCCTCGCCGCGGCTCCGGTCCGGGAGGCGGCGGACCTTCCAGCAGATCGGCACGTCCGTCGGCAACTGTTCCCAGTGGCTCGCCGGCAGCACGTACTCCCCGGCCGCGAGCGCGAGCCCGATCCACTCGTGCGTCGCGAAAAGGATGCGGCCGTCCTCGAGCCAGGCGTGGATCGTGTAGCGCGCAGCCGGGTCGGCACCCGCCGGCGCCCGGAAGCGGAATGCGGGCGGCGCCTGTGTGCGGCTGCCGTCGGCCGGCGCGAGCGCTTCGAGGGTGCGCTGCGCAGCCGGGGCCGGGGTCGCGATCCTGGCGACG
>CAZSKV010000077.1:0-2400 GCA_964607495.1 uncultured candidatus Brocadiaceae bacterium | reverse complement strand
GCGCGCGCTCGCCGACCGGCCGCAGTCGCGCGTCGATGTCGTCGTGCACCAGGGTCACGAGCGAGTCCCAGAACTCCTCGGGCCGCATGCGGTGCAGCACCGGTCCCGGGAACAGGTAGGCACCCTCGTCTGGCGGCGCCGTGGGCGGGGTCCGCCGCTGGAACAGCCGCGTGTGCAGCAGCACACGCTCGGCCTGCCGCAGGTCGAAGCCGAGTTGCACGACGATCCGGCTGAAGGCCTCGAGCGCGTCGGGGATCGCCGCTTTCGTGTCGTCCCGCCAGTCATCCAGCGGCTCGACCAGGGCCTTGCCGAACACGCGCTGCCAGAGCCGGTTGGCGATCACCGGCGCGAAGCGCGGGTTGTCCGCATCGGCCAGCCAGTTGGCGAACGCATCCCGGGAGTCGATCTCCTTGCCCAGCGGGATCCGGCTGCTGGCTTGCGGCCGGCGCGGCTCCGGGCGCGCGCGCCGTGGCGCTTGCGGCACTTCGACCGGCAGGTCCACGGTGGTGCCGAAGATCGTCTGCCCGACCACCGGGTCGTTCGGCTTCGCGTCGGCGTACTTGTAGTTGTCGGGCAACCGGATCAGGCCGGTGCCACTGCCGTCGATCCCGATCGTGATCGGCTGCACGAGCCGTCGCAACGCCGCCTGGGCCTGGCGGCCGTGTTCCTGCACGAGCTTCAGCCCGGCGTTGCGCAGCTGTTGCGCCGCCGCGGACTGCTCATAGTCGGTGCGATAGCGCATGCCGCCGGCGAAGGCGGCCAGCTTGTAGAAGTCGACCTGCTTCCACTTGTCGAACGGATGGTTGTGGCACTGCGCGCACTCCAGGCGGGTGCCGAGGAACACGCGCACGCTGTTGGCCATGCTGTCGAGCGGCATCTCGAGATCGCGCAGCACGTAGCCGGTCGCGCCCTGACCGCGCGCATGCGCCGGCCCTTCGGCGGTCAGCATCTCCTTGACCATCTCGTCGTACGGACGGCCCTCGACCAGGCATTGCTGCAACCAGTGCAGGAAGGGTTCGCCCGAGACCTGGCGCATCAACCGGCTGCGCGCCCGCAGCAGGTCCGCCCAGAAGTGGAACTCGTGGCTCACGTAGCCCGCGCTGTCGAGCAGACGGTCAAGCAGGAGCTCGCGGCGGTTGCTGCGTGAGTCGGTCAGGAAGGCCGTGGCTTCCGCCGCCGTCGGGATGCGCCCGATCACGGTCAGGTAGGCCCGGCGCAGGAACGTCGCGTCGTCGCTGCGTTCGGTCGGGGGCACCTGGGCCTCGGCCAGGGCCTTGTCGACTGCGGCATCGATCTGGCCCGCCAGCTGGCGGATCTCGGCCAGCGGCCGTTCGGTCACGCTGCGCTCCGGGGCCTGGGCGGGAGCCACGGCGACCAGGGCCACACTGGCGCAGATCAGGATCTCGAGCTTCAGGGACGTCGGGTTCACGCGACCCAATATCGTCCAGCTGACGTGCAGGGTATGTCCCAAGAAGTCGCATCTTTGTCGACAACTCTCCCCGGGGCAGTCCCGAGCCCGCTCCCTCGCCTGCCGGCATGCGGCGCCGCGCCCGCCTGGAGTCTGCCGATGCCGTCGGGCACAGGGGGCCGCAGACGCGCCTGCCTCGACTCGCTACCTTGCTCGCCCCCATGATCTCGCTGACCAACCTGAGCAAGCGCCACGGCCACCAGGCCTTGTTCGTCGAGGCCTCGTTCCAGTTGAACCCTGGCGAGAAGGTCGGACTGGTCGGGCCCAACGGTTCGGGGAAGTCGACGCTGTTCCGGCTGATCGTCGGCGAGGAACACCCGGACGACGGCGAGATCACGCTGCCCAAGCGCCTGACGATCGGCTACTTCCGCCAGGACATGGGTGAGATGTCGGGCCAGTCGGTGCTCGACGCGGCGATCGCCGGTTCCGGCAGGATCGGCGAACTCCACCACGAACTCGAACACCTGCAGCACGCGATGGCGGACCCGGAGCAGGCCGATGCCCTCGACAAGATCCTCGCGCGCTACGACAGCGTGCAGAGCGAGTACCAGCACCTGGGCGGCTACGACCTCGAAGCCCGGGCCAAGGAGATCCTGGCCGGCCTCGGCTTCGCGGCCGAGCAGATCGAGCAGGACGTCGGTGCGCTCTCGGGCGGCTGGAAGATGCGCGTCGGCATGGCGCGGGTCCTGCTCGGCGAATTCGACGTCCTGCTGCTGGACGAGCCGACGAACCACCTCGACATCGAGTCGATCCTCTGGCTCGAGCAGTTCCTGCGCCAGAGCAAGTCCGCGTTGTGGATGACCTGCCACGACCGCGACTTCATGAACCGCGTCGTCACGCGCATCGTCGACGTCGACGACGGGGAGCTCGTGTCGTACTCCGGCAACTACGACTTCATGGAGCGCGAGCAGAAGAACCGCGCCGCGCAGAAG